>JAGTVD010000484.1 GCA_018224505.1 Desulfatitalea sp.
AAATCTTTGCTCAAATCGGTCATTTGGCCGAAATCGTCAGCCAGGCGCAGATAGAGCCACTTGAGGATCTGGTCCGCCCGAAAGACGCGCTCCCCTTGCCCCTCCAGCCACGCAACCAAGGCTTCGCGGCTCATGTTTTTTATATCTTCAACCATATCGATCCGATCGCCGGACAGCCCACGCCATTCATCCAATGGCCGGTTTACTTTGCACAGCAGGAGGTGCTGCCGGTAGCGGGGGTGGGGCGCTGCGTCCGCAATGGGGTTTTAGTGACGCTTGGGGGTGTGCGCAGGGTCGTTCGGCCCGCACTGTCTGAACGCAGTGAGTTTGCGGGCCTACCCGGAGCACACCCCTTAGCGTCACTTGAACCCCCGTTGCGTGCAGCGACACACCCCCGCTACCGGGTGCACCGGCTTAACGACCAAAGCGGTACCCCGCGCCATCTCTTTGGCGTACATGCGATTGCCCTGCAGGACGCCGCCCTTCATATTGACACCCGCCCGCGATTGCTTTAATCTCTCGAAGTTTGGCCGGAACACTCCTTCTTCAGAGTCGTTCCCTACTAACACGGATGGTAACAAACGACAACTCAATGGACATGGCCGACACACCCCCCACTGCCCGCAAGCGGCGCTGGCGCCGCCCAACCGTGCAACAGTGCCATTGCTGCGCAGAACACCAACCGTTTTGCTGGCGTTGCCGCTGCGGATTCGAAATTTGCCAAAGTTGCATGCAGGAGAACGTCTGGGGCATGTCCTGCAACCACATCACCTGGCAATGTCCGGACTGCGGACAACTCAATGGATTCGGCAATCAGTAACCGTGCGAGGCGGTGCGCACAGGGCCTTCGAAGGCTTATAAAAGCCTGGACCATCCACCGACTTTGCTGTAATAATAATGAATTGTCGCAGAAGTGTGCCATTGCATTTTTGCATCGCCTCTCCAAAAGACCAAATTCGGAAGCGTCATCGAACGAGACGAGAAAGGGCACATGGCTTCCATACGCACCATGAATTTCGACCACCTGATCGGCCAGACGGTGGGTACCTCCAGATTGCTGAAAAAGCTGGACAGCGGCTCCATGTCGGTGGTGTTCGTAGCCTATCAGAAAACCCTCAAACGGCAAATTGCCGTCAAAATACTGCCCAAGGCCCTGATGACCCCCCGGGTGGCGGGGTTATTCCAACAGGAAGCAGAGGCGGCCGCTTTTCTGTCTCATCCATGTATCATCCCGGTGTACGAAATCGGCGAAACCGACGCGTTTCTTTACTTCACCATGCAACTGGTCAAGGGATACTCGCTGGCCCACTACATTCGCAAGGCGCGTCGGCATATCGTACCCTCCAAGCGAATGCTGCCGGTGAACACCACCATCCGATTCATCCTCAAGATCCTGGACGCCTTGTACTATGCCAATGAATTGGGAATCATACACAGAGACATCAAGCCCCGCAACATTTTGATCGAATCCCATTCCCAGCGACCGATCATCACCGACTTCGGGGTGGCCCGCTCCTATGGCGGTTCGGACAACGACAATCGCATCCTGGTGGGCACCCCCACCTACATGGCGCCGGAACAGATTGTGGCAGGCATGG
This sequence comes from Desulfatitalea sp., assembly GCA_018224505.1. GTDB lineage: Bacteria > Desulfobacterota > Desulfobacteria > Desulfobacterales > Desulfosarcinaceae > Desulfatitalea. Next base: position 1,599 of record JAGTVD010000484.1, read on the forward strand.
TGGATGGCCGCGCCGACGTTTACGCCACCGGGGTCATGATGTTGGAGATGCTCTGTGGCGGTTTGCCTTATCCGCCCTACGATTCGGCTGTTAAACTGCTGAAAATCAAGCTGCGGCTGCAAGACCGTCTGTTCAGCAAAAAACCGTCGGAAATCAACCCGGCGGTGGACAGTGCCCTGGATGCCATTGTGCTCAAAGCGGTGGCCTATGACAAGGACTTGCGCTATGCCAACTGCCGGCAATTCGCCGAGGCCCTGGAAGAACATCTGCACCATTCGGCGGCAAAGGTGATGTAATGGAAAAGAGAGTACTCAAGGATCTGTCGGCTCTGTTCGGCCGTGTGTTCTCGCTGTTGCTCAATCGCACCCTGATGTACCAGGCCAGCCATCCGGTGATCAGGCAATCGGTCGCCGATGTCTACAAAGCGGCTTCCCGCCTGTTGGAAGCGGTATCACCGCTGGTGTTTATCCTTGACCGGGGCCAGTTTTTCATCGACGAGGAACCCCTCGATCCACGCATCAATGTGAATCGGGTGGCGATCCTTTTCAAAAAAAGCGGCATCCAGTCCATCTCTTTCGAAAAAGGTCTTTCGGAAAGCGAACTGTCTATTTTTGCAGAGCTTTTTTCTAACCTGTCCGCTGTTTCCAATGTCGAAGAGGTGAAGAACGGCCTTTTCCAAAAAGGGGTGTTCAACATCAAGGTCAATCACGTGGTCTTCAGAAAAGTAACCGAAGACGACCAAGTGGTCTCCCGGGAGGCACTGAAAAAAGTGACTCCCATGATGGACACCGACGATCACGAAGATCGCAAACGGTTCATGGAAACGCTGCTGGAGAGCGTATTGACCGAGGAGTTTGCCAAGACGTTGAGCATTACCAACCTGATGGCCAACCCGGGGGCGTTTTCCAAACAGTTGATCGAGGTCGACCTGGCGGCAGCGGAGCAAAACGCGGCCAAAGCGCCTGTGTGGGATACACCGGGCTACGGTACGGAAGTGTCCCCGGACATGACGGAGGATGAAACGGAAGGTCCGGGCTCCGGGACGGCGACTGCCCATAGTGATCCGGATGCCTCGCCGTCCGATGGTGGCGATGGCGGCGCCCAGGGGACCCGGCAAGGTGCAGGCATGGGAGGTACCACAGGCACCGGCGGCGCCCCGGGCACGGGCGACCCGTCGGGGTTTGGAGACCCATCGGGCTCCGACAGCACATCCGGAAGCAGTGGCATCGATGGCGGTTCCAGCGGTATAGGCCAAGACCGTGGGGACCGTCACGACACGATGTCCGGCACCACTGGCACCTCCGATGCCACTGGTTTTTCCGGTGGTCCCGGCGTATCGGCTGACCCCGGTGGAGAGGTCGAAGGTACCCTTCCCGGCACGTCGACACGCCTGTCGGAGGCGGACCACGACACCCCCCCTCGTGATCCGCAGGCCGGGACAGGGACCGGCGCCACCACACCCGCCCAATCAGAACGCCCCGACCCGGGTGCCGGCGAAAAGCGGATACGACCCGGCGGGAAACCCTCCTCTGCTGCGGGCCACGGCCCGATGTTGCTGCATCAATTGGAAAAGATGCAGGAGGAGGTGCACAAGCACCTGCATGGCCGAGGCGAAACCAGCATTGCCGATCTGGCCCAGGCCATTTTCGAAATGAAAAAGCAACTGCTGGAAGGCATCCAGGCCCAAAAGGCAATCGGGATCGCCTATGCCAATGAAGCCGCCATCACCCAGACCGCCAACCAACTGGCCGATCAGGTGATGATGGAGTTGATCAAGGAAGAGTACCAGGCCGGCAAGGTCACCACCCAGCGTCTGGCCTACCTCATCCGCCGGATAATCCCCGAAGCCTCGGAACTCAAGCGACTGCTGCCCCAAATCAAACGCACCCTGCTGGCTGAGGGCATGCCCATGACCGACTACTTGAACCTGATCGGTGAATTGCGCCATGAGCTGCAAAGCGAAGAACTCTCCCGTATCATAGAGGAGAGCTCGGCCAGCATCGGTTTGGACGGCAAGGAGCTCATGGAAGAGATCAAACGCAACCCGGGCCAGGCGGCGGAATTGATCTACCTGGCCTCAGAAGTGCGTAAAAGTGGCGGGGATGATGCGGCCCTATCCGATATCCTGGTGGAGTATGTGGAACACATGGGGGCCCAGGCGGCCAAAGAGGCCGAGGAAGCGGGCGACGCGGACGGCGCCAGCCATATGCAGCGGGTCATGGGCGATATCGAGTCCACGATCCTCAAAAAACTGAGCCAAATGAACGTCAACTCCGACGTGTTGACCCGCATGGAACAGCGTATCAACGAACGCATGGAAGCCATCCTGGACAACATGCGCGTGCAGTGGCTGCATACCCAGTCCGGACAAAGCCAGGCAATGACGGAAAAGCCCCGCATGCTCACCGTATTGCAAACCCTGGAACATCACGTGGGTGAGGACGAAGAACTGGCAGCTATATTGAAGACGGTCCGCGACAAAGCCGCCGCCGGTGAAATCGAAGAGAACAATTTCAGCCAGATCCATGACGAAATCACCCGCCAGAAAAAGATCCTGCGGGAACAGGCAGGGATCACTTCCATGGCAGAGGGTATCCTGTCTGCCGACGAAGTGATGTTCATCATGGAAAAAGAGATCGCCCGCGCAAAACGTTACGGATCCTTTTTTTCAGCGATCTCACTGGCTTTCGTGTCGGCTAAACCCGCCATGAAGGCCCTGGACGATGTATTGACCAATGAAATGGTCATGGAAGCCTCCCTGGAGACACTCACGACCACTTTCAGGGAGGTGGACTATATCGGCCGGATCGGCAAAAATAAAATCATGGTGTTGCTGCCCACCATCGACCTGAATGACGCCAAAAAAGCACTGGGACGGGTGTTGGGCATTCTCAATGCCAAGCCCCTGAATGTCAATGGTGTCCCGGTGCAACTGCGTGTGGCCGGCGTCGCCGCCGCATTCGATGAGGACCAGACCCCCGACGCCCAGCGATTTGCCAAGCATATCGCCCGTCAGCTGGCGGATATGGTGGCGCGCCTGAAGAACATACAGGTCCTTTTTTAACCCGGCACCTGCCCTTGCACCTCTGCCAGCCGTTTCAACCGCGACACGGTTTCCCAGGAAAAGCCTTCCGGCATACAGGGGAAGATGGCGTTGTTGGTAAACAAGGGGTCGGCGGCCAGGTCATAACGGGAGGCGGCCAAGGCGGCCGGCCAGAGGTCGGTCTGGGGAATGGGGGTATAGTGCGCCAGCACCGGGTTGGCGCCGGCTTCCTTGACTACCGCAATGGCCTGCTCCACGGCGGCCACCGACTGCCCGGGCAGTCCCACCAGCAGATAAACGCCGATCTGAGCGAGTCGAAAACCGGCCGCCTTGAGCCATGCGACCGCCTGCACAAACTCCTGTTCGGTCACCTTCCGGTCCATGTCCTCCCGGTTATCGAAGGCCGTCGTTTCGAGTCCCAGCCGAACCGTATGAAACCCGGCCCGGAACATCAGGTGCGCCGTCTCACGATCGATGGCCCGAATGTGGAGCGCGTTGGGGGTATGGAAAAAGAGGGGCCGCCCCAACCGGACAATGCCTTCAAGCAACGGCAGGGCATGGTGTTGGGCATCGACCAGCAGGGCATCGTCGTAAAAGGCAAAATCGACCACCCCATGACGCTGATGCCAATGGACAATCTCCGCCACCACCTGTTGGGGTCGCCGCCGCCGCACCCGTGGCTCCAAAAAACCCGAGGCGCAATAGGCGCAGCGAAAAGGGCATCCCCGGGTGGTCAGCAGGGGCACATATGTGATCCGGTGCTGCAAATCGAATGCCGGTATAGGCAATGCCGCCAGATCGTCCATCGCGTAACGCGGCGTCACGCCGACACCGGTATATTCGCGCACAATATCCCACAAGGATTGGCCACTGTCGGCCGCCACATGGTCGGCACCGCTGTGGGCCCGGGCGTGGTCCGTGCACAACCGGGCATAAATACCCCCCAGCACCACCGGGACTTCGGGAAAACAGCTCTTCAACATCTCGATGGTCTCGAACACCCCCGGATACCAATAGGTCATCAGGGAAGTGACAAAGATCAGCCCGGGTCGGGGGCGCAGCTGTTCCAGATCGGCGCGCAACCAATCCGGCAAGATCCCATAACGGCTGTAGGTCCGCGGGATATCGGCCAGCAGCGCAGGTTTGGCGATGGGAGTCTTCAGATAGGGGCCACGCCCATGCCGGGCATATGGGTCTTTTCCCGTCATGGCGGGATGCCAACGATCCAGGCAATCCACATAGGAAACACGCACCCCATGGTCCCGCAGCACTGCTGCCAGGGTCAGCAACCCATAGGGCTTGGCCCAGAAATCATAGGCGGCAAAATCATGAATCCAGGGATTGACCAGCAACACATGGGCAGCGGCATCGCGCCCGGAAACGGTTTGTGGCATAAGAGACCACCAAAAGGAAATGTCAAATGAAGGATCTTATCGATAAGATAAATGATGATATAAGTAATGCGATACGAGTTATTTAAAATACTTCATCGAGGTCTTCTTCAACTCCCGCCGGCTGAACAGCATTTCGTATTCGTCCACTTCGGCCTTGGCCGCCATCTTGCGGGCGGTTTGACGACAGGCGTTCTCGTCCTTCCCGTGGAGCATCGTGTAGAGATTGTAGGGCCACTGGTCGGTCGGATCCCGGCGGTAGCAGTGGGAAACAGCACGGAAACCGGCCAGGGTTTTACCCACCTGGTCGATGCGGGATTCATCCACCCGCCAGGCCACCATGGCATTGGATTGAAACCCGGATTTCTGGTGGCGCAAGGTGGCCCCGAACCGCCGGATGACCCCCCGGCGCACCAGGTCCCGCAAAACCAGCAGCAATTGCGCCTCATCCATCCCAAGCTGGGCGGCGATCCCTTGATAGGGCTGTGACACCACCGCCATATCCCCCTGAATCGCCGCGATCACCTGCTTCTCCTGATCACTCAACACCTCACTCATACCAGTCCCTGTGCCCTTCGCTTGTTTTTCTTCTCCGGAAACAACCCCATGATGGCCTCCTCGCTGGCCGCACAAACACCCCGCTCGGTGATAAAGGCCGTCACCAGCCGGGCCGGGGTCACATCAAATGCGGGATTGGCGGCCGGGCTGTCAGCGGGCGACACCCGCACCCGTGCAATGGCGCCATCGCGCTTGCCCTGGACAAAGTGGACCTCGTCCGCATGGCGTTCTTCAATGGGAATCTGTCCGAGGCCGTCGCGCAGCTCCCAGTCAAAGGTGGATGACGGCAGGGCGACATAGAACGGCACCTGGTTGTCCCGGGCCGCCAGGGCTTTGAGATAAGTGCCGATTTTGTTGGCCACATCGCCGGTGTAAGTGGTGCGATCGGTGCCCACCACCACGAGGTCCACCATCCCGCGCTGCATCAAATGGCCACCGGCGTTATCGGTAATCACCGTGTGGGCGATCCCCGCCCTGCCCAACTCCCACGCCGTGAGGCGGGCGCCCTGGTTCAGCGGGCGCGTTTCGTCGACCCAGACATGCAGGTCGATACCCATTTCATGGGCCACGTAGACCGGCGCCGTGGCGGTACCCCACTCCACGCAGGCGAGCCAACCGGCATTGCAGTGGGTTAACAGGTGGACGGTTCGGCCGTTTTTGGTGCGGCTGATATCGGTGATGATCCGCGCCCCGTGCTCGCCGATGCGCCGGCACCGATCCACCTCTTCTTCGGTGATCTGTCCCGCCTCGTGGATGACGGTTTCAATGCGGGCGTCCCCGGGGGGGGCTGCCATGGCCCGGGCCACCACCCGGTCCACGGCCCACGCCAGGTTCACCGCCGTGGGCCGAGCCGCCTTGACCCGGTCACAGGCATCCAGAAAGGCGTTTTCGTCGGTGGAGGTGCGCAATGCCACCAGCACGCCATAGGCGCCGGTAACACCGATCAAGGGGGCGCCGCGCACCACCATCTGCTGGATGGCGTCGATCACCTGTTCCACCGTGGTCAGCGCCAGAATCTCCATCCGGTGGGGCAACCACCGCTGGTCGATCACCTTTACCGTGCGCCCATCATCGTCCAGCCAAATGGGCCGCATCCGTTTACCGTCCACTCTGTGCATGATTTTAAATTCCTACCACTCTGGTCATTCCAAAAACAACGGGACGCGCTTGAAGGCCGTCACATCCACCAACCCGTGGTCGGTGATTTTAAGAGCCGGAATCACGGGCAACGCCATAAAACTGAGGGTCATGAACGGATCGGGAAGCACGGACCCCAGGCGGCGGGCCGCCGCCAGCAACCCATCCAGGTCATGACATACCCGCTGGAGGGGCTGGTCGGACATCAATCCGGCAATGGGCAGGGGCAGGCGCGCCAATGCCCGACCTTGATCCACCGCCACCAGACCACCGCCCATGGCCAACAATTCGGCCACCGCCGCATGCATGTCCGCATCGTCGACGCCCACCACCACGATGTTGTGGGAGTCATGGGCCACGGTGGATGCCAGGGCGCCCTGCTTCAGCCCGAACCCCTTGATAAATCCGATGCCCGTGCGACCGGTTCCACGATGGCGCTCCACCACGGCAATTTTCAGCAAATCACGTCCGGGATCGGCCACGGCCCGGCCATCCACCACGGTCGCCAACGCCTCCCCGGCGCCGGTCACAATCTGGTTGGGCTGCGCCTCGATGACCCGCATGCGCCGGCCACTGCCAGCCGCTACACCGAAGTCGAGCCGTTCCAGTATCACCCGCATGG
>JAGTVD010000485.1 GCA_018224505.1 Desulfatitalea sp.
AAGCGGCGAGCTTAAAGCGATATACCATCGTTGGTCCAGCGGGCTTTGAAACTCCTTCCGGACCGTTGCACCCTGAAATACACGCTCCCGGTCGCACCATGGGCAGGGGGTTTCCCGCCGGTAAATGGCGCGGTGACACCGTTCGCCGATGCATTCGCGGCCGATGAGAGTCTGGAGGGTTTTGTTCATATAGGCGATGCGCCAATCACCGTCGCAGGTGTAGGTGAAACCGCCGAAGGCTTCTAGAATGCCGCTGAGCTTGGTCTCGCTGGCCCGCAAGTCCCGTTCGATTTTTTTCAGGGGGGTGATGTCGAACAGGGACGCCACACTCAGTTCAGTGCCGGCAATCATGTTGACCCGCAGCCAGACGTCCCTTTTATGTCCCTGCTTGTCGACCAGTTTGAATTCATAGGCCTGGGGTACGGCATCCGGCGTGTTGCGCCGGGCCTGGTGATAACACAACATCTTCTCGCGGTCCCGGGGATCGGCAATGACCTGGGGCCACGGCAGCTTGCCCTCGATCTCCTCCTTGGCCATGCCGACCAGTGCGGCAAAGGCCGAGTTGGCCATGGCGATGGTGGTGTCGGCCTCGATGATGATCGTGCCGGCCCCGGTGGTTTCAAATACGGTGCGGTACAACGCCGCGTTGTTTTCCGTTGTTTTCATGAGACCACCTTATATCATTCATTCTCTAAAGACCGCATCAAATTTTGGATTGATTTTTGATGGGAACCTGTTATCGTTTTCCGAGCAAACGTTCTATAAAAATCTGGTTGGCCGATGCGTCACCGTCCCTCCGATGACCCTCAAACACAAGGAGTGTAAACCATGATCAGAACAGTCGCGCAATACCTGGATAGTCTGAATGACGGCCGTGAAATGTGGTGCATGGGTGAAAAGGTCAAGGATGTGCGCACCCACCCCACGCTCAGCGGCATCATCCGCACGGCGGCCCTGGATTATGTGTTGCCCCACCATCCCGAATATCGCCATTTGTTCGTCACCCGTAACGCGGCCGGCGAGGATGTCAATTTCCTGTTGACAGCCCCCCGCACCGCAGAGGATCTGTTGCGCCGCCGTGAGTGCTTCATCACCGCCATGCGTACCGGCGGTGGCGTGCTGCTGCACTGCATGGGGGCGGATGCCCTGGCCGCGTTCACCGTCACCGCCAATGTGATGGACAAGGAGCTGGGCACTGAATATGGCGCGCGGGTGGAAAATTATCGTCAATTGCTGATGCGGCAGGATCTGGGGATCACCGGCGCCATTACCGACGTCAAGGGGGACCGGAGCCTGCGGCCTTCGCAGCAGAAGCAGCATCCCGATTACTATCTGCGGGTGGTGGACCGCCAGAAGGACGGTATCGTGGTGCGCGGGGCCAAAGTGCACATCAGCGCTTCGCCCTGTGCCAACGAGCTGCTCTGTTCACCTTGCCGGACCCATGGTGAAGCGGACAAGGACTATGCCCTGGCATTTGCCGTACCGTGCAACGCCCCCGGGGTCAAGATGCTGGCGGTGGAGCCGGTTTCTCGCACTTATGGCGATGAGGGTCGTTTCGATTATCCCAAAACCAGCGCCACCCAGCCCACCGAGTGCCTGATCGTTTTCGACGATGTGTTTGTGCCCTGGGAGCGCGTCTTTATGTGCGGCGAGTGGCAGTATTCCCGAACCTTGGCTTATGCTTTCGCCAGCTACCACCGCCTTTTCGGGACTTGCAAAATGGTGGGCAAGCTTGAGGCCATGACCGGCGCCGCCGCCCTGGCGGCTGAATACAACGGGGTGGAGCACGCGGATCACATCCGCAAGAAACTCGCCTGGATGGCCATGATCACCCACATGGTATTCGAACTGGGCAAGGCCGCCTGCCTCGATCCGGTCACCGAATTCGGCCACGATGTGGCCATGCCCAACCGCATGTCCATCAATGCCGCCAAATTCACCTTCGCCAGCAATTTTCACCAGATGTGCCAGCACATGCAGGACATCGCCGGCGGACTTTGCACCACCGTGCCCACCTATCGCGACTGGCAGAATCCCGATATTCAGCCTTATATCGACAAGTATCTCGGGGCCAAGGCGGGGGTCTCCACCGAAGACCGGTTGCGGGTGATGCGCCTGATCAAGGATATGACCGGCAACTACTGGCAGATCGACACGATCCACGGTGAAGGCTCCATGGCTGCCCAGCAGATGTTTCTTTATGGCAGTGCCGATTGGGACAAACTCAAAGCCGCCGCCCGGCGCGCGGCCCACATCGACGGCTGGCAGCAACACCCGCTCTACGGGCAACTGCTCTCCTCCGACATGGTGGACATGCCTGCCGTGGATGCGTCCTATGGCAGTGTTCCAGAGACCGCCAAATAACGGGTGTCCATCCATAAGGGGTAGACCATTTATGGATGGGCACTGACGAATCGTTCAGGAATCATTCTTATAAGGAGTCAATATGCACGTTGTGGCCATCAATGGAAGTCCCCGCAAGACCGGCAATACATCCACCATCATGCGTTCTGTTCTCGAGGGTGCCCGGGCTGCCGGTGCCGAAACCAGCGAAGCCCACCTGCACACCCTCGACATGAAGGGTTGCATGGGGTGCCTGTCCTGCCGCAAGAAGCCTGGCGTCTGCGCCCAGCAGGATGGGCTGAGCCCGTTTCTGGAGATGATCAAAACCTGCGATGCGCTGGTGGTGGGGTGTCCCATTTACATGTACCGCATCTGCGGTCAGATGAAGCTTTTTGTGGATCGGGCCTACTCGCTCTACATGCCGAAACCAGGGGGCGGCTACAACACGGCGGTGCCCCCGGGCAAGCGGTTTGCCATGGTGATCTCCCAGGGCGCGCCTGATCCGCAACAGTACCAGCGTTCCATCCGCTGGTTGGCCGGTATGGCCGGCAGCGGCCATGGTATGCAGGAGGTCGGCCGCATCATTCACGTCAATAGCGAGGCACAGCCTGCGGCCCAAGACGAGGTGCTGCTCAAAGAGGCCCGGGAGATCGGGGCCCGGTTGGTGGGGTGATCACATGTTCTTTTTCATTGCCTCCAGATAGTCCGGATAGCAGGAGAGATAGAAGGAGAGGGCGCGTGCGAAATCGTTGCCCAGAAGGCCGTCGATGAACATCTGGCTGATCTCCCTTTGGCGCAGAAGGGTGAATTGGGATGTGACCAGCAAGTGCCGCTCTTCTTCATCGATGTTTTTGAGCAGCTGTTTGAAGGCGCTTTGCGCCCGGGGCTGGTAGAGCCAGAAATAGAGCATGTCCAGCGCGTGGATGCTGATCGTACGCTCCAGGTCGCGGGCTTCCATGTTGATTCGCTGGCGGACCTCCTTGCCGTGGGTCAGCAGTTGATACGTGTGGGTTTCCGGATAGAGCATTTCCAGTTGGGCATAGATGCCAAACAGCTCGCCCATCTTTTTTCGGTATTCGCGGTAACGGGTATGGATGTTGTTGTAGCGGTCGGCACCGCCTTCGATCACTGCGGCAACGCTATCCGATGCGGTTTTGGAAATTATGGCGGCCCATTTCTGGAGTACTTCGCTGATGGCGGACGCGCCAGCGGCGGTCAGCAGCTGGCCGGCCGTGGCGTTGATGGCGATGGCCAGTGGGATGGACAGGGCGCTGCGGAAAAAATTGCCGTATATGGCCGCCCGGGGCAAACCGCGCAACGCGTTATGGGAAGAGAGATACAGGCCGTTGACCAGTGCCATGACGGTGTAGAGCAGGACTGGATGGGTGGCCACGGTAATGCCGAACACACCATTGAGGAGGAGGGTTTTGGTCACATAATCCAGCAGCGGTACAGAGAACCCGGTAAAGAGCAGGGAGTCGGCGATGCGGTCCCAACTGACATAGGCGTTCCACCGCAGCAGCGGTGAGCGGCGCAGCCCGCCCCCGCCGAGAACCGATTGGACAATGTTGCGGATACCGGTAATGCCGAACCAGATGAAGGCCCCGAAATAGGCCAGCAACCACCAGTCCTGGGTCAGGTAGAAGGTGGCGAATGCCGGTAGGAATCCCACAATCACCTTGAACAGGTTGCGCAAATTGGAGTTGACATACCGCCAGGGCTTGGCGCCGTTGTGGTTTTTCCGTTCGGAGGGGGTAAGCGCCAGACCGTTGCGGATGGATTTCTGCACACCGCCCAGGGTGACCACGTTGCCGCTGGTTGCCATGCGCGTGGCATCGGCCTGCACCCACCAATCTGTTTTGCGGAGATACCCGATGCGCCACAACAGAGGCAGCGACCCTGCCCACCGGACCCATCTCTTACGCCGTTTGCCGGGATCGGGCCGCTCGACAAAGGTGTGGCGCCGCTGGACGGTGATGTGGATCGGGATGCGATCGCGACCCGATCCGATGTCGCGTTTGATTTGCCTCCGGGCCCGGGGAGGCAGCGTCTCGGTGACAGCCAGGCCCATGCCGTGAAACCGTGGTGACCGTCCGGTGGAATCGCTGCCGATGCGCGCCTTGAGGGGTTTGGCGTAATACATGGCTTGCATCGCATTGATATCATGGAGAATGTCGCGCAATTTATCGATGCGGGTCCTGGCGTCAGCAGTGCCGCTCTGTTCCACCGCCCCGAGGATTTTCAGAATTTCCCTTTTGAGTTTGATGGGGTTTTGGCTGTTCAGGGCTTCCTGCAGGCGGCTGATGGCCGGAATGTGGTTCAGGTGGCCGTCGGCCCAATCCTTGAGGTTGAACAGCTCCAGCCGTGAGATCATGCCGTTGGCGTCGTAGAGCAGTTCCAACACATCCGCGGCATCCAGATGGGTCAGGTTCAGCGTGATGCGATACCCGGACTGCAAGGCAGCCAGGCGGCATGCCAGTTCGGTCGGGGAGAGGCGCAACAGGGCGGGGACATCGGAATGGTCCCGTGGTTCGTTGTGGTTGGCAATATCAGGGTTGCGCTCGGGTTTGAGATGATGGCCCACGGCGGTTTCCAGGTCCAGACGATCCATGCGCTCGAACCAGGCGGCAATACGCTGGCGACCGGCATCGTCGGCCGTGGCATAGGCCGCCCGCAACGCTTCCGCCCGGTCATGCATGGCGACGAGCATTTTCTCCTGAATGAATTTGGCCAGGTGCAGGGTTGATTTCTGGCCGAGACCCACGAAGGAGAGGAACGCTTTCGGATCGATCGGTGCCAGTGCGATATCGTATTCCCGGTTCAATTCGAGCAGGTGCTTCTGGTTGAAGGCTTCCAGCAGGTTCATCACATTGGCCTGCTGGTAGGCAGACACCTGGCGGCCTTCGCTCATCAGCGCCACCACGGCGGGTTCCTCCAAAAAACAGAGAAACGCCTGGGCATCGGGGAACCCCCGGGGTACCCAGATCAGATTGATGTATTTGCCGCGGAACAGGGTGTAAAATTCGATACCGATACGAATGTCGATATCCATGATTCGGGCCGCTTCCAGAAGCTCGGCGGCAAAACGGGGTTCGATGTAGTTGTAGTGCACCACCCGCAGCCGGCGAATGCCCTTGATCCAGGCATCCATGATCAGGTGGGTCGATGATTTGCGCCCTTTGGTGTTGGCGTCATGGACATGGTCGTCGAAGGAGATCTGATTCCAGGATTCGGGCATTTCCAGTAAGTAGTAGCGACGCAACTGGCGGCGCACCATTCGCGGCTTGCCCTGGGCGGTGATGCGAAAGTCATGGGCCAGTTCGAGCTGGCGGCGACGGTCGCCCCTGGCCCGCACCACTTCTTTCATGATCTGCATCAATACCCGGGCGGTATTTTTGGGCATCGGGCCCTCGGCGGTGTCCAGCATCTCGGCCCGCAGCGCCCGCAGCGCATTGAGGCGATCATCCACACCACCCACTTCAAGAGAGGTGAGCAGTTGGATCATGGCATAGGCAATGCGCAGGCTGCGCGATTCCGCCATCTCCTTGATGCCGTGGGGATGGAAATAGTTGTAATATTGGCGGCGAATATAGCCCAGCTCGTCACTGTGCGAGCGCACTTCGTTGATGATGCGAATCAGCCGGTAGTCCCGGGGGTCGAAAAGCAGTCGTGAGATGGGGCGTTCGGCCGCCGCAGGGGTGTCGGCGGAATCGGTGCCGTCCACTCTGTCGAGGTCGCGTTTGGCGTGCCTGGTCTTCATGTTTGCAATGGCTCATTGGCGATTTTGCGCCACATCCCTGATAGTACGCCGACAATACTAATAAATTTGTAATGAAAACACAACTGCAACCTATGCCCGCACAGGGCGATCGCATATAAATTCATGAATGATACCTGCACCGGACAGCTGATGGGCCGCCTTTTTTGTATGATAGGAGGTGCTCCCGGCAGCGGGGTTGGGGCGCTGCGTCCGCAATGGGGTTTTAGTGACGCTTGGGGGTGTGCGCAGGGTTGTTCGGCCCGCACACTGTCCGAACGCAGTGAGTTTGCGGGCCTACCCGGAGCACATCCCTTAGCGGCACTTGAACCCCGTTGCGTGCAGCGACACACC
>JAGTVD010000486.1 GCA_018224505.1 Desulfatitalea sp.
GCAATCGTTTTGGACCACTGCGGCGTCAACATCAACATGTGTCTCCAGTGCCGCTCGTGCTCGGGCGGGTGCCCTTTCACCGCCGCCATGGATCACCTGCCCAACGAGGTGCTCCGCATGCTGCAGTTCGGTCTGGTCGATGAGGTATTGCGCTGTTCGACCATTTGGACCTGTGTGGCCTGCAACACCTGCTCGGCCCAATGCCCCATGGCCATCGATATCGCTGCCATGATGGACGGAATGCGACAAATGGCGGTGGAACGCAATCTGGCGGTGGCGGAACCGGACGTACTCGCCTTTCACCAGGAGATCATGCGCTCCATCCGCAAGTACGGCCGCACCCACAAGTTGGAGATCATGCTGCGCTTCAAACTCAAAACCCGCCGCTTTTTTGAAGACACCCAAACGGGTCTGCGGATGCTGGCCAAAAGAAAACTGGATCTGACCCCTTCGCGGGTCAAGGACACCGATACACTGAACAAACTGATGAACAATGGACACTAAGCGCATGAACGGACCCCACACGCTTCCCAAGACATACTCCTACTTCCCGGGCTGCTCCATGGCCACCACCGCCAAGGAAAACAATGCCTCCCTGGTCCGTTTTTTCGACAAAATGGGAATGCAATTGAACGAACTCGAGGACTGGAACTGCTGTGGCAGCTCCTCGGTCCATTGCCTGGACACGGACCTGTCCGTCATGCTGCCGGCCCGCAACCTGGCCCTGGCACCCTCCGGCCGGCCCCTGCTGGTGGCATGCCCGAACTGCCTGCTGCGTCTCAAGACAGCCCAGCGCAACATCGCCGAGGACAAAGCCCTGCAGACGATCTACGCGGAAACCTTCGGCTGCGATTTCGACCCGCGCCTGGAAATCCTGCATGTCTTCGATTTATTGAATCACTTGGGTTCAAAATTCATTGCCGCCAATATGCCCCGCCGCCTCGACGGCCTGCGCTTCGCAGCTTATTACGGTTGCATGCTCGCACGGCCTCCCGCGTTGCGGCATGAAACCTCCCATTTCGGATTAATGGAGAGCATTCTTGCCATTACCGGGGCACGGCCCATGACCTGGAGCTATGCTTCCCGCTGCTGCGGCACGTTCCTGTCGGTCGTCCGACCCGACCTTGTCACCACCATGGTCAACGACATCATCGCCAATGCACGCGCATGCGGTGCGGACTGCATTGTCACGGCCTGCGCCATGTGCCACCTGAACCTGGAAGTCCGCTGCACCCTGTCCGCCCCCATCCCGATCATGCATTTCTCCGAATTGCTGGCCATGGCCGCCGGAGACCTGAAAAGCGACGCATGGTTCTCACGCCATCTGATCGATCCGCGTCCGATGTTGCGTGGATTAGGCATATGAAGGGGGACGTGCACACCATTGCATAGCTGCCATCTGGACCGGATCGAATGGACTGGAGAGGGGTGGCGTGTAGGAGAGATCCAAATGGCTCATGTCCGCCACCTGCATGCCATGATACAGGGCCGCGGCGAAGATATCGATGCGTTTGGAAACCTCCGCCGACCGATGGCCGACGATCTGGGCGCCCAATAGCCGACCGGTTTGCCGGCATCCGGTGACCCGCAGGTGCATCTGCGTGGCGCCGGGGTAGTAGACCTTGTGATCCCAAGTGGTCAGCGCCACTGTCAGCGGCTCGAAGCCGGCTGCGGCAGCGCCGGTATCCCGCAGCCCGGTGCGCGCGGCCACCTGGTCGCACACCTTGACCACCTGGGTGCCCAGGCTGCCGGCGAATTCACGTTGACCGCCCAGCATGTTCTCGCCGGCCACGCGGCCCTGCTTGTGGGCGGTGGTGCCCAGGGGCATGTACACATGGCGCTGCAGCAGTCGGTGCCAGGTGTGCACGCAATCCCCGGCGGCCCAGATGGCCGGAACCCCGGTGGCCATGGTGCGGTCCACCGCGATGGCGCCGCCTTCACCCAGACCAACCCCCGCCGTGCGGGCTAAATCGGTGGCCGGTCGCGCGCCCACGGCTACCAGCACCATATCGGCGGCGATGGAAGCACCCGCGGCGGTGGCCACCACGAGGGCACCGTCTTGTTGTTCGATACCCTGAACGGCGGTACCCACATGCACCGTTACTCCCTTGCCCGCCAGTTCCGCCCGGATCAACCGCCCCAGTTCGGGATCGAGGGTGGTGAGCACCTCCGGCGCGAACTCAACCAACGTCACTGCCATGCCACGCACCGTCAGGGCGTCGGCCATCTCCAGGCCGATATAACCGCCGCCAATAATCACCGCCCGCCGGGGGGCGCCCCGGTCCAGGAAATCCTTGACGGCGAAACTGTCCGCCATCCAGCGCAGACAGAAAACACCGGGCAGATCCATGCCTGGAATGGAAGGCCGTACGGATTCGGCGCCGGTACCGATCAGAAGTTGATCATAACGCACCGTTGCGGATTGCCCGGTGGAAGAAACGAAATGAACAGACTTGTTGCCGGCGTCGATGCGTTCGGCGCGGTGATCCAGCAGCAGATCGATGCCGTGGCTTTCGATTTCAGCGCTGGTGCGATGAGCCAGGGTGCGCCAGTCGGCCACCTCGCCGCTCAGGTAAAACGGCAAACCGCAGATGCTGAAGTTGGGATAGGCGTCGGCTGCGGCCACGGTGACGCGGACCTTGGCATCCAACTCGCGAATGCGCAGGGCGGCGCTGATGCCGGCGTCGCTGCCGCCGATGATGAGCATGTGGGTCATGTTGTTCTCTCCTTGGGGGATTGTCTTTTCAAGATCCGGACCGCCATCGATTCATCGACCGGTCCCGGATGGACAGAGCTCTACTCCGCCTGCGCATAGGCGCGGGCCAGCAACTCCAGGGGATGCCAAACCGGATAGGGCAGCGCATGTTGGAATTGCAGGCGGCAGCTCAGGCAATCGGTGACGACGGCCTCCGGCGCCGCCGCTTTGATCTTGTTCATCAGGGGTAGCCCCATGCGGGTCGATGTCGCGTGGAAGCTCTCCTTGAACCCCAGGCTGCCGCCCATGCCGCAGCAATCCAAGGCGCCGCCCACGCGCCGGATCTCCAGGCCCGGGATCAGCCCCAGCAATGTTTCGTAGGGCGTACCGATATCCTGTTCGCGCTGGTGGCAGGGGGCGAAATAGACCATGCGCGCCGCGATCCGCCCGAAACCGGCATCAAGCCGTCCCTGAAGGTGCTGTTCAGCCAGGTAGGCGCCCATGTCGCTCACCCGGTCGGCCAGGGCCAAGCGCGCCAGGGGGTCGAGATCGGAGAAGTAACCATCGTCCCGCAGCAGCGCCCGGTACATGGACTTTTTCAAATATGAATAACCGGCCTCGCGGGCGCCGCGATCCGGCAGCTTGATTTCGTCCTCGCCGGCTTCCACGGACCTCTGGTAGGCCTCCGAGTAGACGGCGCGTTCGGTGAGCAGCACTTTAAACAGAAAACCGCAGGTGGGGCAAGAGCAGACCGGATCGCAGCCATCCCGGACCGCCGCTGCAAGCATTGCCAGGTTGTCGCCAGCCCGCGCCAAGGTGGTGGGTTGGTCGCCTTCCACCAGGGTCGGCATGCCGCAACACTGCTGCCCGGGCGGCACGAAGACGCCGATGCCGTTGCGCTCCAGCACGGCGACGGCGGCCCGGGCCACTTCGGGAAAGAGGTAGCCCGCCGTGCAACCGGCGAAATAGGCGACTTTCCGCGCCTTGTCCGGCATCCGGTGCAAGCCGTGGGTACTGGCCCAATCGAAGAAATTTTCCCGCGGAAGGGTCGGCAGCCGACGGTCGGGATGGATACCGCCCAACTTCTTGGCCAAGGCGGCAACGGGCGGGAAGGCCATGCAGGCATTGGCGATCGCCGGCATGCGGCCGCCCAGGCGAAGGTAGTGTTGCACATCGGCCAGCAGGCGTATGCGCAAGGGCATCCCCTCCCGCTTGACCCGCTCGGTTTTGCCGCGTATGACATCGGCGCGGATATCGGGGCACGGACAAAGCCCGCAGAGGGTGCACAACTCCGCCAGGCGCCTCAATTCGTCTTCACTTGCAGGACGCCCCTGTTCATGTTCTTGATCGTAAAGCCGGTAAAGCTCGGGGAAAAGCAGACAGCTTTCATCCATCAAAAAACGGCAGGTGTCGCAATCGCTGCAACTGTCCAGAACGCTGCGGAGGATCTTTGCGGGTGTTTCGGTTTTATGGCCGACCGTTTCTTTTTTCAATGGCGCA
>JAGTVD010000487.1 GCA_018224505.1 Desulfatitalea sp.
ACCCGGAGCACACCCCTTAGCGTCACTTGAACCCCGTTGCGCGCAGCGCCCCACCCCCGCTACCGGGAGCACCGGCTTGACTACCACAGAGCTACACCGCGCCATCTCCTCGGGATACATGATATGCAATCCCCACCATCCCCGCCACCCACCCACCAATGTTTATTGACTTTACCACCCACGGTTGTCATATTACCAAAACCTAACAGCGCATGCCTGACACCCATCCGCTGACGGAGAATTCACTTTGGAGGTACTTGTACCATGCTCCGATTTTTGCTCGGGTGGGCGCGTGGCGCACTATCCGCGATCCTATACGCAATCAACACCGCCTTCTGGGTTTCGCTGCTTTTCATCGTAATCACAGCACGCGTGATCATCCCCATTGCATCCTGGCGCCGCCTCTGCGGCCGGGCCGCCATCTCCATTGCCGAAAACTGGATCTCGTGCAACAACCTGAACCAACGGATCACCGGCCGCACCCGGCTCTACATTCAAGGCGTCGATTCCCTGAAACGCGCCGAATGGTACCTGGTGCTCTCCAACCATCAATCGTGGGTGGACATCCTCATCCTGCAGCGCGTCTTCAACCGCAAAATACCATTCCTCAAATTCTTCATCAAAAAAGAACTGTTCTGGTTCCCCGTGCTGGGCCAGGCCTGGTGGGCGCTAGATTTCCCATTCATCAAACGCTACTCGAAACGCTTTTTGGAAAAATACCCCCACCTCAAAGGCACCGACCTGGAAATCACCCGTAAAGCGTGCGAAAAATTCAAAGCCCTGCCCATCTCCATCATGAACTTCGTGGAAGGCACCCGCTTCTCCCAAGCCAAACGCGCACGGCAGCAGTCGCCCCACACCCACCTGCTCAAAGCCAAAGCCGGCGGCATCGCCTTTGTCCTGCAAGCCATGGAAGGCCGCATCCACCGCATTCTCGACGTCACCATCGTCTATTCCGAAGGCCCCCGCACCTTCTGGGCATTCCTGTGCGGTAAAATCGAAGAGGCCAGAGTGCACATCCGCTCCCTGCCGGTCACCGCCGACCTGGTGGGCGACTACGCCGAAGACCCCCAATTCCGGGAACGCTTCCAACAGTGGCTAAACCACCTGTGGCAGGAAAAGGACCACTGCATCCAGGAACTCATCACATCCCCCCCGCTACCCGACTGCACCGAATGGGCCCAGCAACCGATCATTCAGAACAGAACCAGCTGCAGTTGAAGTGATCATATGGGCAGCCGGCAAGGAAATCAAAAATAGTTTTAAAATCGGCTAAAGCTATGACAAAAGAGTGCCGATAACGAATATGGAACCCTGTGATTCGAAGAAAACAGCCGCACCGCGGTCAAAAGCATAAGGAGAACGCTGCCACTGTGGCGCCTTGAGTGGCGATAGCTCCCCAAGGGCCACACTCAACCACCCGAACCTTCAAGCTAAATGGGGCTGACGATGAAACGGAATCTGAAGCAGGCGGCAAGTTTTTTCACAACCACATTATACATCGCTATCAGTATTGCACCCGTAACGGCCTTTGTCCTTTTCGTCCTTTGGGCAGACCTTCAAATGCACAGCACCGCCCAAACATCGCAATCCTTCTCACAATCCTGGCACAACACACCATTTGCGTCACCTGAACTCCAATCCGACATCCGGCGGGGCACTGCATCCGCCGCGTCCAAGGCAGTCGGCACCCATAATTGGACAACACCCCGACTTAAAACAACATTCACCAGTCCGGTATGCAACCTGTTCGGCTCACACTGGTTGGCGACCTGCACGACACCGGCCACCCGGACAAAACCCGTAGGCCCCATAATCACCGCGGCCATCACGCAAAACACCGAAGCGGCCGGCCAACATCGAGAATAGACCCTCGCAGCGAAATGGGGATCTATTATGCTTGTTCTTGAATAGTTCTTGAATGATTCGGCGTACTATCTTTTTTAGGACGGGCAGGTGGTTTAGTGGCCTATTGAACCGGTTTAATTTTTTAATGTAAAAAAATGGCGACTGCTCACCGACCTATTGAACAAACCCACCAACGATAAACCATCCCAGTAAAACCCATTCCATCAATCAGAACGACTATCGATAAAGAAGCGGTGCGTCCGCCTCCTCGGGCTCGAAGCCCCCTGGTGGAGCGTCGGGGTCTTACGCTGTCTGCGGGGGCGGCCGCGTCTGATTTAATATGCCTACCCAACCACCCTAAAAAAGGAATCCTGTCGATTTGATTTTGGCGGTTAAAGAAAAAAGGCTTTTCCTTTTATGACGGGGTTGACGAATGTTGCCTAACAAATTATAAAAAAAATGTAAGTGCTATGCAATAAGGAGGTTTGCATGAGCTATATCAAAAACATAATGCAGGAAGAACGCCGGCGTCTGCAGGCCCTTTATCAAAAATACAGCGATAAAATAGACGCGCTGCCCAAAGGAACCGTATCGATAAAAATACGCCATAAAAACGAATACCTCTATCTTGCAAGCCGCCGCAACGGAAAGGTATGTTTTGATTATATCGGCTCGGTCGCTACGGAAAATGCCCGTAAAATCCTGGAACAGGTCAAGTTCAGGAAAGAGTACGAAGGCAAACTCAAACAGGTCAAAGCTGATTTGAGAGAAATCGAAAAGGTGATCCGTGGAAGAAAAATATGAGCTCCTTACCGCTGTGCTGAAGGAGCTTCAGGCAAATGTAGCAAAATAGGAAGGTGTTTGCCACTAGTTATGTGATCGGCTTACTTAGACATATATCGTATGGCTCTCTATATTTTTCAGTAACTTGTTCTTCAGGTTTGCGCTTTTCCTCACGATCTCAATCTTCCTCTTAAATTTTTCCTCCAAGAAAATCTGTAATCCTGCCAGATGCTCAAAGCGAGGCTCTTTGAATTCGATCAGCAAATCGATGTCACTATCCTGCGTGGCTGTGCCATTGGCATAGGATCCGAACAAACCCATTGCAACGACACCAAATGTCTTATTGAAGAAGTCCTTTTCAGCCCTCAAAAAATCTATGATATCTTTCTGTGTCAGTTGCTTATTCATTTCTATTCCCCCACTGAAGGCGCCGCCTCCAACCGCAATATCGACCCCACCTTCCCTTTCGCCACTTCCAGCAGATGGCGGTGGTGGGTGAAGAAAACAACCTGGGTGCGGGTGGCGAGGTCGGCAAGAACGTCTAACGTGGCGGCGGAGCGCCGGTCGTCGAAGCGCAGCAGGATGTCGTCCACCACGAATGGCAGGGGGATATTGTTCGCCAGGTACTGCTCCAGGCTGGCCAGGCGCAAGGCGAGGTAGAGCTGATCGGCGGTGCCGTCGCTCATGCCCTCAACCCTCACCAGTTCGCCGGCACCGGGGCGAACGCC
>JAGTVD010000488.1 GCA_018224505.1 Desulfatitalea sp.
AAAAAAGGTGGCCCATCAGCTGTCCAGTGCATTTGTCATGCATGAAATTACATGTGATCACCCTGTAGTCTGCCCGCTGCACAGTTGATTGTTGGTGAACCAATGTGATAGAAACCTACTCAAATGCGCAAAGTTTGCTGCCGGTCCTCCCCGCCTGCCGATCGGCGGTGGCCCGGATTGGCGAACGACCATAATCGATCCATTGTGGAGCAACGATGACCATCACACCTGTTATTCTGGCCGGGGGTTCGGGAACACGCCTGTGGCCTTTGTCGCGCAGCCTCTATCCCAAGCAGTTCATGGCGTTGGTGGATGAACACACGCTGTTGCAAAGCACCATGGAGCGCCTCCTGGCCCTCGAAGGGGTGACGCCCCCCATTTTGCTGTGCAACGAAGCCCACCGTTTCATCGTCGCCGAGCAGGTCCGCCAGATGGGGGTAACCCCGGCGGCCATCGTTCTGGAACCGGCCGCCCGCAATACCGCACCGGCCCTGACGGTGGCGGCCCTGCTCGCCCGCATCGATGATAATGACCCGATTCTGCTGGCATTGCCGGCCGATCACCACATTCGCGACATTCAGGGGTTCGTGGATACGGTGCGCAAAGGCGCCGCATACGCCGGCGAGGGACGCATGGTGACCTTCGGCATTACGCCCGATGCCCCCGAAACCGGATACGGCTACATCCGTAAAGGAAACGCCCTGGACACGCAGACCCCCCCAGCCTGGGCCATCGATCGTTTTGTGGAAAAACCGGACCGCGACACGGCCCGCCGATACGTCGATTCGGGCGAATATTGCTGGAACAGCGGCATGTTCATGTTCCGGGCCGGCAAGCTGATCGAAGAGATGGAGCAACACGCCCCCGAGATTGTGGCCGCTTGCCGCCTGGCCGTATCCAAGGGCCACACCGACCTTGATTTTTTTCGACTGGACAAAGCGGCCTTTGCCCAAAGCCCCTCGGACTCCATCGACTACGCGGTGATGGAAAAGACCGGTGACGGGGTGATGGTGGCCCTGGCCAGCGACTGGAGCGACCTGGGTTCGTGGGAAGCGCTGTGGCAAGCCGGACCCAAAGATACCCAGGACAATGTGGTACACGGCGATGTGTGCCTTCAGGATGTGCACCGATCCTTCGTGCATGCCTCCAGCCGGCTGGTAACGGCGGTGGGCCTGGACAACCATGTGGTGGTGGAGACCAAAGACGCGGTCTTCGTCGCACCGCGCCACAGCGTGCAGCAGGTCAAGGCCCTGGTCGATCAGCTCAAGGCGACCGACCGATCGGAAACCGTCACCCATCGCGATGTTTACCGCCCCTGGGGTACTTATGAGGACATCGACGTGTCGGAGCGATTCCTGGTCAAGCGCATCACCGTCAAACCCCAGGCCAAACTCTCCTTGCAGCGGCACATGCACCGGGCCGAACACTGGGTGGTGGTCAAAGGCACGGCCCTGGTCACCCGGGGCGAGGAGCAGTTTCTGCTCAAGGAAGATCAATCCACCTACATTCCCCTGGGCACGGTGCACCGCCTGGAGAACCCCGGCAAAATCCTCCTGGAACTGGTGGAGATCCAATCCGGCAGTTATCTGGCCGAGGACGATGTGGTCCGCCTGGATGATGTCTACGGGCGGCATAACGGTGGTGAGGAAGCGTAAAACAGCGTCAACCGGCATTTCCCCAACACAAAAGAATAACGGATTGCACCATGACAACCTTACTGGTCACCGGCGGCGCCGGTTTTATCGGCACCAACTTCATCCGGCACATGCTCAAGACGCGCCCCGACTGGCGTATCGTCAACCTGGATGTGCTCACCTATGCCGGCAACGCCGCCAACCTGGACGACATGGCCCGCCAGATGCCCGAGCGCTATTGCTTTGTCCGCGGTGACATCAATGACAGCCATCGGGTCATGGATCTGCTGCGGAATGAACGGCCATGGGCCGTGGTCCATTTTGCCGCCGAATCCCATGTCGACCGTTCGATCCTGGGGCCGCTGGCCTTTGTGGAAACCAATGTCACCGGTACCGCCCGGCTGCTGATCGCATGCCGCCAGGTGTGGGAAGAGAGTGGACGCCCGGCCGATTTTCGCTTTGTCCATGTCTCCACGGACGAAGTCTATGGCAGCCTGGGGCCGGAAGGCTATTTCACCGAAACCACCGCCTACGACCCCTCGAGCCCCTACTCGGCATCCAAAGCCGCCTCCGACCACCTGGTGCGCGCCTGGCACTGCACCTATGGTTTCCCGGCCATGGTGACCAACTGCTCCAACAATTACGGCCCCTACCAGTTCCCTGAAAAACTGATCCCCCTGATGATCCTGAATATTCTGGAAGAAAAACCGCTGCCGGTGTACGGGGACGGCGCCAACGTCCGGGACTGGCTCTACGTGGTGGATCATTGCGAAGCGCTGGCCACCGTTCTGGAGAAGGGCGCACCGGGGCAGACCTACAACATCGGCGGCGGCGCCGAGCGCCGCAACATCGATGTGGTGCAGCAACTGTGCAGCCTGCTCGATGACCGTCTGGACCGTCGGGGCGATCGCCGAAGTCAGCGCTTGATCCGTTTCGTCACCGACCGACCGGGCCACGACCGGCGCTATGCCATCGACGCCGCCAAGATTCAACATGAGTTGGGGTGGCGACCGCGCTTTCGATTCGAAGAGGCCCTGGCAGACACCGTGGACTGGTACCTGGCCAATGGGCCGTGGGTCGATTTCGTGCGCAGCGGAGACTACCGCCGCTGGATAGAGACCAACTACGGCCCGGACGGCACCCGGGCCGCGCAAACCGTCAAGGAGCATCCGACAACATGAAAGGCATCATTCTGGCCGGCGGCAGCGGCACACGCCTCTATCCCATCACCCGGGTGGTGAGCAAGCAACTGCTGCCCATCTACGACAAACCCATGATCTACTACCCCCTTTCCGTGCTTATGCTGGCGGGTATCCGGGAGGTCTGCATCATATCCACCCCCCAGGATCTACCCCGCTTCGAAGAGTTGATGGGCGACGGCAGCCAGTGGGGCCTCTCTTTTACCTATTGCGAGCAGCCGCGCCCCGAAGGCATTGCCCAGGCGTTTATCATCGCCAAGGCGTTCATCGGCAACGACCAGGTATGTTTGGTGCTGGGGGACAATATCTTCTATGGTCACGGCCTGCCCGTCACACTGGCGGCGGCTGCCCAGCGGAAAAAGGGGGCATCGGTATTCGGTTATTGGGTCAAAAACCCCCAACGCTATGGCGTGGTGGTGTTCGACAAGCAGGGCCGCGCCATCGATATCCAGGAAAAACCCCTGGTGCCACCCTCCCAATGGGCCGTCACGGGCCTTTACTTTTATGATCACCAGGTGTCGGAGATCGCCGCGTCCATGAAGCCGTCGCCCAGGGGAGAGCTGGAGATCACCGATGTCAATCGCGCCTATCTCTCCCAGGATCAGCTGTTTGTGGAAAAGCTGGGCCGGGGTATCGCCTGGCTGGACACCGGTACCCACGAGAGCATGATGCAGGCCAGCAGCTTCATCGAGGTGATCGAACAGAGACAGGGCCTCAAAGTGGCCTGTATCGAAGAGATCGCTTATCACATGGGCTACATCGATAACGAACAGGTGCTGCGCCTGGCCCATCCGCTGCGCAACAACGGTTATGGTCAATACCTGATCGACATGATCGCCCGAAAGGACGTGGGTCTATGAAAATCGTCCCCACCCGACTGGCCGATGTGTTGATCGTCGAACCCCAAAAATTCGGCGACCGGCGCGGCTACTTTCTGGAAACATACCAGCAGCAACGATACAGCGCGGCCGGCATCGATACGGCTTTTGTCCAGGACAACATCTCCTTTTCGCGCCGCAACACGCTGCGTGGGCTGCACTTTCAGCATCCCCGGGGCCAGGCCAAACTGGTTCAGGTGATAGAAGGTGAGATTTTCGACGTGGCCGTGGATGTGCGCCAGGGCTCACCCACCTTTGGCCAGTGGGTGGGCGTTCAGCTCAATGGAGAAACGCCGCAACAGCTCTTCGTACCGGCGGGATTCGCCCATGGCTTCTGCGTCATGAGCCCCACCGCGCTGTTTCTTTACAAATGCGGCGACTACTATGCCCCCGAACACGAATGCGGATTGCGTTGGGACGATCCCGACCTCGCCATCGAGTGGCCCGTTGATACCCCCCTGCTATCCGACCGTGACCGGGAATTCCCAACCCTTAAGGAGATCGCGGCCCACCGGCTGCCTTCCTATTGAGAAGAATGTCGAGGCATTCATGCGGATTCTGATCACTGGCAGCAACGGCCAGTTGGGCCATGATTTAATGGAACAGGCGCGCTCGCGGGACTGGCAGGCAGTGGGCGCCGACCTGCCGCAGTGCGACATTACCAACGGCGACAGTGTGGCCGCCGCCCTGGCCGCCGCGGGTTCTCCGGCAGCCGTGATTAATGCTGCCGCCTACACGGCTGTGGATGCCGCCGAAGGTGACCCGGCAACGGCCTATGCGGTCAACCGCGATGGTGTGGCCACTTTGGCCCGCATCTGCCGTGAACATCAGGTGCCATTGATCCACGTCTCCACAGACTATGTCTTCGACGGTTTAAAAACCAGCCCCTACCGGCCCACCGACCCCATCCGACCCAGCGGCGTCTACGGACACAGTAAGGCGGAAGGCGAGACCCTTCTGCGTGCGCAGTGGGAACAGCATGTGATTGTGCGCACCTCCTGGCTGTTCGGCCGCCACGGCGGCAACTTCGTAAAAACCATGCTGCGATTGGGCAGAGAACGCGACACATTGCGGGTGGTGGATGACCAGGTGGGCTGCCCCACCTATGCCGGAGATCTGGCCGGCGCGCTGCTCGAAATCGCCGCGCATGTGACGCGCAATGGCCAGGGATGGGGCACCTACCATTTCTGCAACGACCCGGCGGTCACCTGGTGGGCCTTTACCCGCCGCATCATCGCCCTTGCCCGAACCCACGAGCGGTTGGCGGTCACGGACATCGTCCCCATCCTGACGGTCCACTATCCCCTGCCCGCGCCCCGACCGCCCTATTCGGTATTGGACTGCGGCACCCTGGAATCCCAATTCGGCATCACGAGACGCTCGTGGGAGGAGGGACTCAAGGAGATGCTGGCGGATATGGACGGCGTCGGTTGATGGGTGGGTTGGTTGATCGGTTGATCGGTTGATCGGTTGGGCGGTTGTTCAGTTGATCGGTTGGGTGGTTGGGGTTGGGGGGGTGTTTTGTTGAAAGATAGGTTTGGTAATGGTGCGGCCGGATTGAAAGAAACATTCAAATCAGGAGCTCGAAATGGCAACTGCTATACCGTTGGAAGAGGCCCAGGCGCGTGCGTTGGCGTTGATGCATAAGGGGTATCACTGAGGCCCGGCGCTCCTGCAAGTTATGTGGGAAAGCTATGGGATGGAAAACGAAGATTTTTTATGGGCCGGCATTCCTTTCCTTTCAGGCATCAGCGGGCAGCAGAAAGCGCCCTGCGGCGCCTTGTCTGCGGCAGCGGTCATCCTCGGCCTGCGCCATCGTCAACCTTTGGCGGACAAGGCAGCGGCCAAGCAGGCCCGCAACACCATCCGCCGCCTGTCCGGCCAGTTGGCAGGCGACTTTGAACACACCTTCGGCGACATCTCCTGCGGCGACCTGCTGGGCATCGATTTCTCCAAAGACGGGGAATACAAGCGGTTCCGGCAATCGGAAATCTGGAAAGAGAAGTGCCAGCGCTATGTGACTTTCATCATCGAAAGGCTTTATGGTTTCGAGGATAGTTGATATTTCTCAGGCCCCGGTCTGAACGATCAACTCCTTGCGGTAGTGGTCGAGAATCTTCTCCTTGGAAAGTACGCCCACGCAGCGGTTCTCCTCCAACACCGGCAAATGGTTCATGCCGTGGTGGTCCATTAAATCGAGGACAAAGCCTAAATCATCGCCGACGCGGATCGTGGGTGTTGCACCGGCCATGACCTGTTCCACAATCAGTGCGGCGTGCATACGGGTGTCGAACAGGTAAGGCCGGATACGGTCAGGCAGAAGCACCCCCAGATAAAATCCGTTGTCACGGTCGATCACCGGAAAAATATGGCCTTGGGACTGTTCGAACAGTGTCACGAAATCGCCCAGCAGCATATCATTGGGAACGGTGGCCGGGTTGGTGGACATGACCTCCCGCACTTTCAGATCGGATAATACCCGGGCATCGGTGCCGGGCCGCACATAGTCTCCCTTTTCGATCAACTCCCGCAGGTAGAACGACCCCGGCTCGAGATAGTGGGAAAAAGTGGCGGTGAGCACCGATACGATGATCAAAGGCAGGATCACATCGTACCCACCGGTGATCTCAACTACCAGAAAAATACCCGTCAGCGGCGCCTGCAAGATGCCACTGATCATCCCCGCCATGCCCAACAGTGCAAAACAGCCTTCCTCCGCAAACCCGACCACCGGCAGCGCCCACGTCAGCAGTCGGTAGTAAAACAGGCCGATGAGGCTGCCGATCATGAGACTCGGGGCAAAGATACCCCCCGCACCGCCCCATCCCAGGGTTAAGGTGGTGGCCGCCATCTTGGCCGCCACCATCAAGGCCGCCCAGGCAACCCCCTGGGCAAAGACCCCGTCGATGGCCTGCTGCACCGCGTGGTACCCTTCGCCCATCACCGCGGGCAGAAAAATGCCGATCAGCCCAACGGCGGCGCCACCCACCGCCGGCCGCAACCACTGCGGCAACGGTGCCCGTGCGGCCACATGGTGCATGCCGTTGATCATGCGTGCCAAACCCACAGCGGCCACCGTAGCCGCCACCGCCACACCGAAACTGGCCGCGATATCGGGCAGGCCGATGTCGAACTTCTGATGGGCAAATGCGATTTGATTGCCCTGCAGGACCCGACTGATCTGGGTTCCCGACACCGCCGCAATGGCGATGGGCACCACATTGAACGCACGCCATTCCCCCAGAATCACCTCGATCGTGAACACCAACCCGGCAATGGGCGCATTGAAGATCGCACCGATGGCGCCGGCCGCGCCACAGCCCACGAGAGTGACCCGCTGGCGTTCGTTCAAACCAAACAATTTGCCGAAATTGGAACCCAGGGCGGCGCCACTGACCACCACCGGCGCCTCGGGGCCTGCCGAGCCGCCACTGCCGATGGTCAAACAACTGGCCACCAAACGGGAAAAGCTGGACCGAAACCGCAATCGTCCCCCGTGGCGCAACACCGCCAGCACCACCTCGGGTACGCCGTGACCGGGCCGCTCCCGCAGCAGCGTATTGATAAAAAGAGCGGACAAAGTCGCGCCGGCCGCCGGCAGCAGAAAACCCCACCACTGAAGGTGAGCGGTGGCCAATGTGTCGGACATGAAATGCAGCGCCCGGGTGAGGGCCACCGCCGCCAAGCCGCTGCTGGCCCCCACGCATGCGGCCAGCGCAATGACCATCAGGCGATCATCCGACCGAACGATTGCCCAAAACTCCCTGGTCGCAGCAATGAGGCCTTTGCGCTCTTTTTCCACTTTCAATCCCCTAACTTGCGGCAGATTCCAGGTCGGCCAACCGCTTCAACAGCTGATCCTGTTTTGGAACACCCATCACGAACTCCCTGAAGGTCCTGTCGCGCAAGTAGAACGACAATTTAGACATCATGGCCAGGTGCACCTGGGTCGATTCACTGAGCAACACTATCAACACCGCCACGGGTTGCTGATCGATGGCACTGAAATCCACGGGCCGCAACAGAAAACAGGTGCTTATTTGCGGCAGCGCCAACCCCAAACCGGGGTTGGCCCGCGGGTGCGGCATGGCAAATCCGTGGCCGATGCCGGTGGAGGCCAGTTGCTCCCGCTCCATCAGTTTCGCGTAGAGCCGATCCTGTTCGGACGCTGCCACATTGGGAATGTGCAACACGGCCGACTGCAAGACCCCGGCCTTGGTCTCTCCCGGCACGTCGTAAAAGACACCCCCGCGTTGCATGGCCGGCACAATACCGTCAAAGGCCGGTTCGTCTGGTCCCATATCTCTGACGGCCGACTCCCCATATATTTTCAGGTGGTGTTCATCCGCCCACCGTCGCAGCACCTCTTGGCGAATCGTGTAATCCCCCCGATTCACCTGCATAGGAATTTTACCTTGCAACACCCAGCGGCGCACCGTTTCGGCGGGCATGCGCAATTGCTGGGCCACCTCCTTGAGCGACAACAACATCATGATCAATCCGTTCCAATCCTAAAGTTCTTGGCCTTTTGGCATGGCGCATGTATTATTCCATAGTCAGCGGCCTGAATCTTTTGTATACAATTGTTATAAAAACCACAAGGAGACACCATGAGTCGTTATGAATGCCCGTGCGGTTACGTGTATGATCCGGCGGAAGGCGACGCCGAAAACAACATCCCCATCGGCACCCCCTTCGAAGAACTTCCTGAAGACTGGGTTTGCCCCAAATGCGGCGCCGAAAAGGAGTACTTCGAAAAACTGGACGACTGACCCAACAGCCAACCAGTCAACTAATCAACCGAACAACCGAACAAACAATCACCCGAACAACCAAAAAACCGATCAACCAAACAATCACCCGAACAACCGTACAACCGATCAACCAAACAACCGTACAACCGATCAACCGTACAACCGTACAACCGATCAACCGAACAACCGAACAACCGTACAACCAATCAACTGATCAACTGATCAACTGTTCCACCGACCAGGAGTTTAAAATTGCGTGTGCCATCCATTGCTCTTTTTCAGCGCCTCAAGCCGTTTCTGGCTCTTTCCCGAACCCCCCATGGCCTGATCGACATGGCGGCACCCGCCCTGGCGGCCCTGCTGTGCTTGGGGCACATGCCACCAATGGCGGTGGTCATCGTGGGCTTAGTAACCGCCTTTGCCGGTTACACATCCGTTTATGCAGTCAACGATCTTGTAGATTTGCGCACCGACCGGCGCAAGATGCGCACCGGCGGTTACAGTGAGGATGGGCACGATCTGGACGGCGTCATGATGCGCCACCCCATGGCCAGGGGCGTTTTGAGTTTTGGTGCCGGCCTGACCTGGGCAGTTGCCTGGGGGGCGGTGGCGGTGGCCGGCGCCTATTGGCTCAACCCGGTCTGTCTCTATTTTTTCGTGGCCGGGTGCCTGCTTGAGGCGCTATATTGCACCTTGTGGCGCATCACCCCCTGGCGCACGGTGATCAACGGCATTGTAAAAACATTGGGGGCCCTGGCGGCGATTTATGCCGTTGTCCCCAATCCTTCACCCTCGTTTGTGGCGGTGGTGTTCGGGTGGCTCTTTTTCTGGGAGATCGGTGGCCAGAATATCCCCAACGACTGGACCGACGTGGTAGAGGACCGGCGTTTCGGTGCCCGTACCATCCCCTTGAAACTGGGCCTGGAACGGGCGGCGGTACTGACGCTGGCTTGCCTGACCGTGGCGCTGTTTTTGAATGTGGCGCTGCTTGGACTCTCACCGCTGCGGTTCGGAGCGCCCTATTTGCTGATCACTGTGGCCATCAATCTCTTTTTACTGCTGCTCCCAAGCCTGGCACTGGCCGAACACCACCGGCGGCAAGACGCAATGGCATTGTTCAATAAGGCCAGTTACTATCCGCTGGCCATCCTCGCACTGGTCCTGACGCGCCTGTTGCAGACCTGACAGCCAACAGGCGCGCCACCACCAATCATCAAAGTGCCTTCAGGCAGTCATAATCCATGCGAATCGTCAAAAGAACTTCACCCCAATGTTGCAACTTTGGGGTTCACTTAAAACTTAACCCCATATTCCGGACGATCCAGCTCAACATGTTTTCCAGCACACCCGCTGGACGATCGGGTATTATTTAACGCTCCCCCACGGCAATATCCCCGCTGCCACCTTGGCCCGCTCCTCGTACTTTTTCAACGGGGATTCGTGCAGGATCATCATCTTCTGGGCCGCCATGGAACCTTCGGCATGCACCGTGGTCACCTCGTGGAAAGCCGATTCGTGGGAACAGACATGGCGCATGGTCTCATGAATCATCTGTAAACGCTCCATGGTGCTGTACTCCTTGGCCCCACCCAGATAGTGCTCCAGGTAGCCATGAATATCGGGGTTGTCCCAATCCTTCTTGTCCGGTGCGGTGGCCAGAATTCCGCCACCGATATCCTGTATCAGTTTAACGAAATCATGATATTTGCTGGCAAAATGGAGTTTGGCCATATTGGCGATCAGCGGGTTGGGCACGGCGATGTCGCCGAACATGACCGGATCGTTGGCCGCCGCATTGGCCAGCGCGCGCAACGTTTCGACGTAGGCGGCGATGTCGGCCAACTTCTCGCGAATATGGCCCACCTTGAACAGCCCGTTGTACTTGGCCATGGCCACGGCGCACCCGGCCATCACCTCGACACTGGGCACCTTGTAGCTGATTGCCGTGAAACGGTGAAAGGTCGCAAAGGTGTAGGCCAAGTGCATGGAGTGCTGCCACTCGCCGCACATGAACACCCGATCCCAGGGCACCAACACATTGTCGAAAACGATCATGGCTTCGGTCAGCTCACGCACGGGCCGATCGGGGTGAAACTCCTTGTCCGACCAGGGCCCCCGGCCATTGCGGCAAATAAAAGTGATCCCTTCGGTATTGGCCGGTATGGCGAAACTGACGGCGTAATCGGCCTCATTCTCACGCATCTGGCGAGTGGGCACCACCAGGATCTCATTGGCTGCCGGGGCGCTGGTGATGTGGATCTTGGCCCCTTTGACGACGATGCCGTCCTTGTTCTTGTCTACCACATGCAAGTAATAATCGGGATGCTTCTGCTGGGAGGGCTCCCTGGAACGGTCCCCCTTTACGCAGGTGATCGCCCCGCACGTGTGCAGATCGTTTTTCCGCAGATGTTCCAGGAAGTTCTTGGCGTTGTCCTCGTACTGCTTGTTGCCCATCTGGCGCGCCACCGCCATGGCGGCGTTGAGGCAATCGGTGCCGATGTCTTTGCCGAACGGCAATCCGCCGGTTGTCCGCATCAAACTATGGATCAGGCGGGTCCGGTTGCGCAAATCTTCGGCGCTTTTAGGGGTCACAAAGAACCGGTTGATCGGTTCACCCGTCTCCGGATGGGACGCAACCAACAGATCCCGAATGGCCTTGTCATCAGTGGCGGCCATTTCATAACCGGCGCCGATCGTGTCCACCGTCAGGCCCAATACGCGGTGCCGGGTTACATCTTCCACCTTCTCGCCACTGATGTAGACTTTTCTACCATCACGCAAACTTTGTTTGTACTCTTCCACAGTGCGAATGCCCATAAAGCCTCCCTTGTGTTTGGTTGGTGAATACGATGATCAGTATCCGGATGGGTATTGTTGGTGATGACCCTTCGAAGTGCGGTCCGGTTCCCCGGTGTGGAAAACACGGAAAAGGTTCCCGCTGTAAGATTTCCAAAGGGCGGTTAGACCTACATGAGGCAACTTAGTGACGTCGGCGCTGGTGTCAAGCGGCCGTGTGGTCCCCATGGGAATAGCGACCTTCACGCAGGGCCTGGACCAGATGCGATTCGCTTGTGACCGGTTCTGAGAAACAGGTAAAGGCCTTGCCCAGGATATGCAGGCCATGGGCATCGGATCCCCCCGTCCCAGGCAACCCCATATGCGCCGCGGCCGCCTGTGCCAACCGGTTCTCCGCCGGCTGCAAACTGCCGTTCAGGGTTTCTATGCCTGATAAACCGGTCAGCTGCAAAACCCGGTCCCCTAAAGGTGAGCCGATCATAGCCCTCTGGTAGGGATGGGCGACGATGGCTGCGCCACCTCTCCGGTTGACCCATTCGACAATCCGTTGCATGGGCAAACCCGGCAAAAAATCCCCCCTGCCGGCCCGAACGCCATAAATCAGCAAATGACCCTCCGCGGCCCGATATTCAAAACCCCGGAAAATGGGATAGTGCTCGGCTTTGGCGATCTCGTCGAAGGGTTGGCTCAAATCGTAAGAGTGGTGCTCGGTGATGCACACTCCGTCCAAGCCCACCCTCCGGGCCTGGGCGACAACGGTCTCCGGCCGGATGTTTGAATCACCGCCCAGGGTGGTATGCACATGCAGATCGATTCTGAACACGTTGCGTCAATGGCTCCAGGATTGGGAAGAAAATGGTACCTGCTTCCTGCAGGATATCCGGATCCCACCAGAAGGACGGTCGCCGGGAACAGGTCGGTGCTTGCCTGAAAAAAAAGCGAACGTTTGATCGATTATAGCGAAGGTCGCCGTGACCGTCAATGGATTGTATGGGAATTTCCAGGGCGATGACATGTACCCCAAAGCGATGGCGCGGGGCCACTGTGCTCATCGAGCCGGTGCAACCGGTAGCGGGGGTGTGTCGCTGCACGCAACGGGGTTCAAGTGGCGCTAAGGGGTGTGCTCCGGGTAGGCCCGCAAACTCACTGCGTTCAGACAGTGCGGGCCGAAC
>JAGTVD010000489.1 GCA_018224505.1 Desulfatitalea sp.
TATGGCTTATAGCACGATCCGAAGCAGCGGAGCCGACCTCGGTTGGGACATCGGGTCTCAGGGTAACGAAGGTGTCTCTTTAACATGCCCGCAAAACCATGACAAGCCTTTTGAAACCGGAACCGTTGCGATCCTATTCAAATTCAAAAAGGAATTTCGGTTTTCCTTGACTTGGGGCCGAAATCATACCAAATTTGGGTATTATCATCCTGCACGCCCGTTTCGGGGACATCCCCACCCTGCCATGGGGCACGACACCCGCGCAACGGCGGTAGATTGGCCCATATCAAGGAGAGCATATGGTTGACAGCACATCCTGGGACTGGACAACCGATGAGAAAACCATCGACACCGGCGCATGGGATCGCCAGTTCGAGTGGGTCGAAGAAATCCATGCCAGCCCCGATGGCGAAACCGTCGCCGCCATTGTCAACACCGGCGAAGACACTTTCAATGTGTGCGTCAACGGGCAAACCTGGGATAAAGGTTTCGACAAGATCTGGCATTTGCGCTTTACCCCGGATGGACGGCCGTTTGCCCTCGTGGCCGACATGGATCAATGGACAGTGGCTGTATCGGGAGAGCCCTGGTCCGCCGCCTTCGATTATGCCTGGCAGCCCATGGTCAGCCGCGATGGCCATATCGCCTTGGCCGCGCAGCAAGGGGGGCGTTACGCCGTGGCCATCGACGGGGTGCTCTGGGAGACCGATTTCGCCGACATCGGCCACTGGACCCTCAGTCCGTCCGGCACCCATGCGGCTGCCGCCGTGCAGGTCAGGCCGGTGGACTCCGGCCAGGTGCACAAATTTCAGGAGGGCACCATCAGCGCCGCCGTCGATGGGCAAGCGTGGGAGTCCTGTTTCGTCAATGTCTGGGAGTTGGCCTTCAGCCCGGATGAGGCGCAAGTGGCGGCTCAAGTCCGCCCGGACCTCTACCGTTACACCATTGCGGTGAACGGTCGGATGTGGGACCAGACCTACGGTGGCGTCTGGACGCCCTGCTTCCATCCGGTCACCGCTGAAGTGGTGGCCCCGGTGCGCCAGGCCGGCAAGTGGTTCATGGCCCGCAACGGACACATTTTCTGGGATCGGCCGTTCGTTCAACTCTGGCAGCAGCAGTTCAGTGCGGACGGGGATCGCCTGGCGGCCATTGCCGCGACGCGATACGGGCGCTGGACCGTCGTGGTGGATGGACAGCCCTGGAATACGACTTTCAATGCAATGGTCACCGATCTGACCATCGGCCCGGATGGTCGTCGCATTGCGGCTTTGGCCAAACAGGATGACAAATGGCACCTGGTGGTGGACGATAAAGTCTGGCAACATGCTTACGAAATGGCATGGCGCCCGGTGTTCGCACCTGATGGGTCAGGCGTGGCCGCCAAGGTGGAGCGCGATGGAAAATATACCTTTGTAGTCAATGATCACCTGTGGCACCAGCCTTGCGACATGGCCTGGGATCCATGCTTCAGCCCCGATGGCTCACGCCTGCTGCTGCGTTTTTTGAAGGATGGTGTCTATCATCGGCGGGTGGTGCCGGCAACAGCCATTACGGATCACTGATTGTGCCGGCGGCGCGGCCCGAACCAGCAATGGGCCTTTAACGCAGCACAGAATCCATCACGCCCTGCGAGGCGATTGGGTAGGGGAGGCGCGGATAGATGCATGCCTTTTATCAATTGGTGGCCGGTCCGCTGACATGGGCGGCCTTCGTAATCTTTCTTGCCGGTCTGACTTTCCGGCTGGTGCAAATGGTGCTGCTGGCCCGCAAAAGCGAACCGTTCATCTTTTCTTATATGAGCTTGAAATACAGCCTGCGCTCCATCGCGCACTGGATTGTTCCTTTTGCCACCTTACGCTGGCGAACCAGCCCGGTGATGACCATCGTGACATTCGCCTTTCATATCTGCCTGGTCGCGACACCGCTCTTTCTGCTGTCTCACATCGTGCTGTGGGACGAAGCGTGGCGCATAAAATGGTGGGCGTTGCCCGATTCAGTGGCCGATGTCATGACCGTCATTGTCATTGCCGGTTGCCTGTTCTTCGCCATCCGGCGAGTGATCCGTCCGGAAGTTCGCTTTTTGACGGATGGCTCGGACTACCTGCTGCTGGCGCTCACGGCAGCGCCGTTCGTCACCGGACTCATGGCCTATCACCAATGGACCCAAGGCCCCTGGATGACCATCGCCCACATGCTGAGCGGGCAACTGCTGCTGGTGGCCATTCCCTTCACACGATTGCGTCACATGCTTCTGGGGTGGCTGACCAGGGCGTATATGGGATCGGAATTCGGCGGCGTGAGGCGGGCCCGGGACTATTGATGGGCCCATTACGAGTAAAGCATAATCTCTGCCTTTGCGGCAGGATAAAAATAAACAGGTAAAATCATGGAAACGTCAAAACCGGATAAAGAGAACGAAAAGCTGGATGAGGGGATCGATGTAGGCGTCTCGCGTCTGACCCCCGAACGCATCGAAGCGGCTATCAATGCGGTTTTCAAGGGA
>JAGTVD010000490.1 GCA_018224505.1 Desulfatitalea sp.
CGCTTGAGCCCATCCTCAGAGGTCATGTGAAAGGTGATCCGGGCCATGACATCCTCGCCATATTTACATTGAGGATTCATCATGGAAACGGTGTCGACCACTTCCATGGTGCTCAGATCACAGAAGTAGGCCGCAACGGTCGTCGTGCCGACATCGATGGCCAGGCCGTAAGCGTGTTCATCCTTTCCCGGTCTAGTGCGGATCACTTCCTTGTCGTTCCAGACACTGACTGTCACCTTCCAGTTTGCGTCGCGCAGAACTATGGGGAGTGTGCGCAGTGCAAAGATATCGATGGTCAGATCGCTTAAGCCGTAATCCCGTTCCAGCGCACGGCAGATGCGTTCAAAATCGGCCGTAGGATCCTCGAAGGTCGGCGGATCCACTTCCACATAGTACAATTTTATCGCCGGATTGTGATCTATAGGGATGTCGCGGGCAGCCTTGGAAACCACCTGCTTTCCGGCGCGCGACTCCTCGGGCACATAAACCAGCAAATCCCCTTTCACTGTGGCCACGCAGCCGAGGCGAAAACCCTTTTCACGGCGTTCCGTGTTTATAAATTTTTCTTCTTCTACCTGCCAGTCACTTACATTTTGCTTCTTTGAAGTGATGCCATACTTTTCAAAATGCCCCTCTTCGATCCTTACAACGCACTTGCCGCAAACCTTCTTTTCTCCGCACAGGGCCTCAATGTCTACACCCAGTAAACGCGAGGCTTCAATAAGGGTAATGTTTTTAGGTACTTCACCCCTACGCCCGGAAGGCTGAAATATGACCATGGCCTTATCAGAATCCATTGGCACTGCTCCTTATCCGTAATTATTGCGCAAGGGATCGCTCCCTTGTTGCCGTCGTAGCCAAGCATATCCATGGTCGGCGTCGCGATCCTCGAATGGTCCTTCCGGGCTGTGAATATGCAGCCCGGAAGGTTGCACGCCAACAACGGCGACTATGCCTTCTTTTGCATTTCCCGCAGCCGTCCGATCATTTTAATGCCTTCGGATACGGCATTTCCTGCGGATTCGGCATAGCCGTCCGCGCCGAACAGGTTGGCCACATCCTTTGTCACTGGGGCGCCACCGAGCATGATGGCTACGTTGGGATTCTTTTCTTTGATCATTTTAATAACCTTCTTCATACCCAGCATGGTGGTGGTCATCATGGCCGACATGGCCACCACTTCGGAGTCTGTGCGCATTTGCTCGTCAACAAATTTTTCCAGTGGCACGTCGCGGCCCAGATCGTGGACTTCCCAGCCGGCCACATCAAACATCATTTTAACCAGGTTTTTGCCGATATCGTGCACATCTCCCTGGATGCTGCCGATGACCACCTGGGCGTTGAGCCCTTCCTTTTGTTTGGGTACATGGGGACGCAGAATGGCGAGCCCGGCGTAAAGTGCATCGGCACACATCAGCACCTCGGGGACAAAGTACTCGTTGCGGTCATAGAGCTCGCCGACGACCTCCATTCCAGCCGCCAGGCCGTCCATGATCATTTCGAGCGGCACGTGTCCATCATCCAGGCCTTGCTGTGCTGCTTCCTTTACCGCTTCTTCATCGTATTCAACCACGCCCGTTTTCATTTTTTCCAACAATTCTTCTTTTGTTGCCATGTTTGCTACCTTTCTTCCATTGGGTGTCGCTAGATTATCGTCGTTGGCTAAAGCCAAATCCTGCCAAACCCTAAAGGCGGCCCACAGCCGGGCTGGGTTTGCTGCCGTACTCTCGAGCTGTTTTCACGATGGCCCGCATATTTTCTTCCTTGATGTCCGGCCACAGGTCGCAACCCGGCCACACCGCGTCCACGGTGCCGTCAATGTTCTGCTTGATACCCGCAATCGCTTCCTCCGCCGTGGTTTCTGCTTTGCATGGCAGGGCGAACACATCGAAATTGCCCAGCAGCAAATGATTGTTGCCCAGTTTCTCGCGGGATTCGTTCAAACAGTTTTTGATGTCCACGCTGACAGCGTCGGCGCCGCAGTCGGCCATCATTTCGATAATCAGATTGGTCGCTCCGCAGATATGCAACACCTTGGGAGATTTCCAGGCCTCAAGTATCCGACGCATCCTTGGCTGGATCAACTCTTTCCATGAGCGCGGGCTGATCAAGTCCGTACCGGTCCCCATTTCCCGCAAGGTGATGAAATCGGCGCCCGCCGCCTGATAGGCTTGGCCCACCGTGATGATCATATCGGTAATCTTGTCCAGGGTATCTTCAACCTTGGCTTTTTGCTTGAAGATGCCCTTGAGCAGAATATCCAATTCCAGCAATTGGCCGGCCATGGTGAATGGTCCCAGCGTCCAGGCGCCCAATGCCAGTTCCGGAGCCTCCTTTTTGCAGATTTTGAGTGCTTCCACCACCATAGGCATGCGACCCAGTTCCATTATGTTGCCGGGTATCTGGACCTCGTCCATGGTTTTCCACATTTTTTCGGGTATGGTGGGGTAGAGGATATCCATCGAATCTTCATAGAGACTGATGGTGTTGCCGATGGCTTCGGATTCGCAGGTCATGTCATAGGGTACGACCATCGAATCAAACCCGAACATCCGGCTGGACAGGATAGCCGACTTGGCCATCATATCCGCGTTGGTATGAATCTTGGGGAACTGGTAGCCCAACTCTTTGATTGCGGGCATCAGCACCATGCCCATGCCGCTGAAAAATGGCATCATATCAACCGGTTCCTTGCGAAACATTCTCATCACGCGTTCTTTGGGGGTCAGTTCTGCCATAAAAAACGTCCTTTCTGAGGTTTTAATTTTTGTCCGATCAACCGGGAAAAGGATTATCGGCCCTGGGTTAGGCTAATGTTTTCAACTGTTCCACAAAATCCGGAAACAACTTGAAAAGCGGATGGTTTGGGTCCTTTGGCAGCTGCTTGGTTTCAGCAAAGACAGCTGTTGCCAGGAAGGCTTCAGCTTCGGCTACGGCGGGTAAGATACGCGTCGCGCCGGCCATCGGGCCGGAGAAAATCATATCGTGATAAAAGAATGCCGATAACGATTCCAAAGCCGCATCGGTGGAGGACCAGCCCTTGAAACCCCACATTTCCTTAAAACGCTTCAAATCCATATAGGAACCGTTGCTCGGTGCGCTGGCTGTGGGGAAGCCCCACTTTTCCTTGATCATTCTATTGGCGACGCCGCAGAAAGCCGTGGCCGGCCCGTTCATGACCGAGGTGTCAACAAAGATGCTTTCGAATTTGGCACCCACTTTATCGATGGCATCCAACAGCCGCTGTGTGCCGCTGATTCGGCCACTGGGCATCTGATCTTCCTGGTCAAAAGCCACCAGAAGTACATGTTTCACGCCGATCTGGGACATTTCACGGATTTCGGTTTCAAGGTCCTTTTCCCAAACCGTCAAGCTGTTGTAGAACATCCGGTCCAGGAGGCCTTTTTCGGCGCAATAGGCAGCACCTTCCAATTTCGGTTTCATTACCCAGGCATCAATGCAAAAGGGCATGGTGCTGGCGGCACTGACAAAATCAATGAACAGTTTAAACTCCGCACCCGTATTGGCCACGATGTCGGCCATGCCGGGCACGCCCGTTTCGGCCGTCAGGCGTTCCTGGGTCTTCAGCAGTTCCTCGGCTTTTTTCTCATCGAAGCCCTCTTTGCGTTTGCCCTGGAAGACTCGGTCTCCTTTCTGGAAAATGGAGCTGACGCAAACACAAGGGTACTCGCCGGGTTGGCCGCCGAATTTAACCCCTCCAACTTCGCACACCTTTTGCTCGGCGCTGATTTGAAACATTACATCCTCCTTTGCTATGACATTGGAATCGACATTGTATGGATGGGCCTTGCTCTTAGTATAAAGATAGGATCTATTACATTTAATAATAGATGAAATGAAAAATGAATATCGTCCAACGGCTGATTTTTTATCATTTGATGGAATGGATTAAAAAATCATCCCTGGGATGAGATATGAAGGGTGTTCAGAATGGATCGGGAGGGTTGAAGGTTCTGAGATGATCAGTTTAATATAATGATAACAGGTCGTTTTTTATAATTGGTTTTTACAAAGAAGGGTCCACCAAGCCCAGTTGGATGGCAAAATGGATCAATTTGACAGGCGTGTCGATGTTCAATTTTTCCATGATATTTCCCCGGTGGGATTTTACCGTGCTGATGCTCACGCACAGTATGTCGGCAATTTCTCTGGTGGAATGCCCTTCACCGATTAGTTGAAACACCTCCCTTTCGCGATTGGTCAGCTGGCTGAAACGTTCGGCAATGGAGCGCCCTTTGCGGTCATTGGGCAGGTGATGGGTCTCAACCAGAAGTTTGGAAATTGTCGGGCTGAGGTAGGTTTCGTTATTCATAGCGGCCCGGATGGCTTTGATGATGTCCCGGCCGCTGGCATCCTTGAGAAGGTAACCGTTTATTCCGGTTTCCATTAGATCGTGGATATAGTGCTCATGGGAATACATCGAAAGAATGAGAATTTTGGTTTTTGGCAGCTGTTTTCGGATCCTTTTGGCCGCCTCGATGCCATTCATGCGCGGCATGGCTATGTCCATGATGATGATGTCCGGCGACAAGGCAAGCGCTTGCGCAACCGCATTGTGGCCGTTGGTCGCTTCGCCGACGACTTTGAAATCCGGTTGTTCCTCCAGAAGACGCGCCAGACCCTGGCGAACAATTGTATGATCGTCGACGAGCAAAATCCGAACAGGTTCAATCATTGACAGCCTCCTCGTCCAAGGGAAGTTCTATTCGAATCCGGGTGCCGCCGCCTTTTGAGCTGCGCAGGAGGAAAGAGCCATTGAGCAATGAGGCCCGCTCCCGCATGCCGAGAAGCCCAAGGCTGCGATGGTCCCGGCCGATGATTTTAGCATCGAAACCAATACCGTCATCTTCGGCCAGGAAAATGATGTGCGGAAAACTTTTGATAACGGAAAGTGTAAAATGCTCCGCACCGGAATGTTTTATCGTATTG
The DNA here is from genome assembly GCA_018224505.1 of Desulfatitalea sp. Taxonomy (GTDB): domain Bacteria; phylum Desulfobacterota; class Desulfobacteria; order Desulfobacterales; family Desulfosarcinaceae; genus Desulfatitalea. Next base: position 4,951 of record JAGTVD010000490.1, read on the forward strand.
GTCAGCGCTTCCTGGCTGAAGCGGTAAAGCACTGTTTCCATGTCCGTACCGATGCGCCGATCGAAACCGATGATCTGAAAGTTGATATCCAAATTGGAATGTTTCTGAATTTCGTTTAGATATAGTTTCAATGCTGGCTCGAGGCCCAGGTCGCTGAGCAGGGTGGGGTGCAGACGGTAGGACATCTGCCGGATCTCGGCGGAGGTCCGCTGGACCATCATTCGAATTTCACTGATTTCGGTTTTCAGATCTTTGTCGACGGCATGCTTTTCCTCAAGCCGATCCAGGCCCAGTTTCACCGCCGTCAAAGACTGACCGGCTTCATCGTGCAGTTCACGGGCGATCCTGCGCCTTTCCTCTTCCTGACCTGTGAAGAGCTTTTCGGTCAACCGCCGCAATTCCTGACGGTGACGCCGTATGGTCCACATCATCTGGGTATTTTCAATGGCACCTCCAATGAAGTTACCCAGCGATCCCATCAGGTGCATTTCATGAGAGCTCAAAACCCTGTTCTTGGGGATGCTCAAGCCGAAGAATCCCATCGCCCGGCCTTTGTAGGTAATAAGGAAGCAGGTGAGCCACAGGTTGGTCTGTGCGCCGGTCGCACGATAGTGGATACGGAAAGAGGGAAAGGTGGCTTCCGGGGATAAACTGGAATTATCTTCAATCAAATGTTTCATCAACAATGTGTCGCTGAATACCACTTCATCAGTCTGGTCGGCGACCGCATCGGGTATGTTGAATCGGGCCTGCAGCTGGATGTGTTTGGCTTCCTGGTCGATGAGAAAAAGCCCGCCCCTTTCCAGGCGCAGTACCCGAATGACTTTTTCGAGTGTCACCTTGAGGGTGTTGTTCAAATCCATGGTGTGGTTCAAGGCCACAGCGATGCTGTTGATAATTGAAAGCTCGCGATTGCGCTGATTGATCACCTCCTCGGCCTGTTTACGCCGGGTGATGTCTTTGATGATGCCTTCGAACTCGACCTCTCCGGTTTGGGCATTTTCATACATACGACTCGATATGAGCACATCCAGTGGAGAGCCGTCCCGTGTCTTGAATTTAGCCTCATAATCCTTCACAAAACCGGCTTCTGTGATGGCGGATACCAAACCGTCGCGGTCTCCGGGACGTTGATAGAGATCCTCCGCCTTGAGGCAAGTCAACATTTCCTTCTTTGTCCTGTACCCGAGCAGTTCCACACCGGCTGCGTTGATATCGATGAGGCGGCCATTAAGGTTGGTGGTGTATATCATGTCGTGGCTGCCTTCGAACACCCGATAGTATTTTCTTTCCCGTCGGGTGACCTCTTCCTGAAGCCGCTTGATATCGGTTATGTCTTTAAAAACTTCCAACCCGCCGGTGACCCGGCCGTCTTTGTCCCGAAACGCCGAAGTGGAGCAGATGATCGGAATTCTCTGGCCTTCGATGTTTACTATTTCATACTCTCTGTTGTGAATGTCCTGGCCCGCCGCCACTGCTCTTTTCAAGGCACAGTCATATTCGCAGATGGTATTTTTGAAAACATCCTTGCAGTACATGCCAACGGCATCATGGGCCGAAAAACCGGTGATTTTTTCCGCTGCCGGGTTGAAGTAGGTTATTCGCCATTCATGGTCGGTGGTAAAAAGGCCGTCAGGCAGCCGATTGAGGATTTCGATGTAGCTCTCTTCTTTTTCGTAAATTTTTCCCAGCGTTTGTTTGTGGTAATGCCGCAACTGTTCCGCGACAAAAGCGTTCCATCCCTTGTCGTGCAGCTGGCTCCGGGCCTTGAAATAGGAACAGGTAAGACAGCAGGCGAGTTTTTGATAATAATCCTCGTTGGCTCTGCCAGTACAGTAGGTCCGTGGCGTCAGCCAGCAATCGGAAAGCTGTTTGCCATGGCTGGGGCAGAGCACGGTCGGGCATTGGAGGTACTCCCAGCAAAAACGCGCCTCCACCGTGCAACACCGCGCCTTGAGAGGATCAATAAGATGACTTTCGAGCAATGAACTCACAGTAAGGATCTCCCTTGGCTCTGCAAAGGGGTTCGGCTGCTGAAAACGTAAAGCAGCCTTCCGGATAACCGTCGCCGTAGAGCAAGTCCATGAAGGCGGCCGTCACCCCGCGAAGCATGAAACATTTGCCCGTTTTTGTGACTTCATGAAGGTCCAGAAAGCCTTTAGCTTCGTAAGAATCGTTGACGCGGATGACCAGTTTTTCATCTGGAATCAATTGCTTGACCACCAGATCGCCCCATCCGAATGCCACTGCCACCGCCGCGAATCCCATGATCTGGTCCTCCTTGCTTTCTATCATCGGTTTTACGATTTCATCCCACTCCCACGAGTTGCGGACCCCCTGAAAGGTGGCATAGCCGCATTCCTGGGCAGCTTTGATCAGCAACCTTTCCGCCTCGACTTCCCGGGACGGGTGGATCTGTTTTTGAAAGTTGAAGCTTAACTGATTGTAATACCGAGTTGAGAAAATCGAAAGGTAAACACCGAAAAGGGGGATAATGCCTTTGGATTCTCTGATCCGGCTGCCCTCCATTACCGCATGAATGATTTTTTCACCATCAATGGCCATTTAGCACTCCTCGATTTTAAAAAGGCACTCCGCGTCCCGCATCATCTTGCATTTGATTTCTGTCACCGAATAAGTGCCGAGGGGTTTGCCGAAGATGGCTTCAATCGCACCCGCCAACCAGCCGCATGTGAAATGGCAGCCCGGGGTGTTCCGTCGACCATGTTTGGCCAGCCAGCCGGTTACATGATGGCTGGAGGGACTGATGACGAGACCGGTGCCGTTTTCAATGTTCTGGGGGTGGATGATCCCCAGCCCGCAATTCTGGTATAAAATGGCGAACATCTCGAGCTTGGATTTGACTGTTTTCAGCTTCTCGTATTGTGCCAGTAGCGGTTTCAGGCTGTGGTATGCGGCCTCCTCCGTGGATTTGTACATCAACTGGATACCTGCTTCACCCAAGGTGTCTTCGAGGGTTTTTTGCAAGTTAATATTATAATGGTGACAATGAATAGCAACTGGTTGGCCAGATAGTACCACCTGATGGTTATTCCGGTCCAGTTCGCGTTTCCAGTTCATTTTGACCATGGGCTTTCACTCCTTTTGTATGGTGCGTGAGGCCGCCAGTTCGATGACTCGCTTCGCCTGCTCAGCCACCTCGCCGCCGGCTTCCAGGGGGTGGTCACCCATTGCCCGTTCGACGGCCCGAAAGGCGCGTTGCTGGATGCGGTTCCGGCTCACGGCCAGGCGGA
>JAGTVD010000491.1 GCA_018224505.1 Desulfatitalea sp.
GATATTTGACGCACTGGAAAAAGCCGACAAGACGACACTGGATCCATTCAAGGTGCACCGTTTGCCTGAAAAGGAACGAGCGGTGAGCGACCAGGAGGAAAAAGTCGTCTCTTTTGTCGCTGCCCCCCTGCACAATAACAGCATGCAGCTGGACGCCAAGCTGGTTGCTTATCACAACCCGCAGTCGGTTGAAGCCGAGCTGTTCAAGGTCTTGCGCACCAACCTGCTGTTTCCGGACACCGGCAAGCCGGCGCGCTCGATCCTTGTCACCAGCGCGGTGCCGGGCGATGGCAAATCGTTCGTCAGCGCCAACCTGGCCATCAGTATTGCCCAAGGGGTCGAAGATTACGTCCTGCTGATGGACTGCGACATCCGCCGTCCCTCTTTGCAGACCTATTTCGGATTCAGCCAGACCAAGGGTCTCAGCGATTACCTCAACGGCCAATCACCCCTGGAGAATCTGCTCTACAAAACCCCGATTGCCAAACTATCACTGCTGCCGGGCGGACGGCCGCCGCGTAACCCCACCGAACTGCTCTCTTCAAAGAAGATGCAAGGGCTGCTCGAGGAGGTGACGAAACGCTACGATGACCGGTTTATCATCATCGACTCCCCGCCGCCCTCCATGGCCGCGGAAGTTACCGCCATCGCCAAGTATGTGGACGGGGTGCTGCTGGTTATCAGGGCCGGGAAAACGCCGCGCCAGGCAGTGGCCGAAACCATTGAGCAGATCGGCAAGGAAAAAGTCCTGGGCATCGTGCTGAACCAGGCCCAGCAATCGGTGAAAAAATATTACGGCTACAGCAAGAACTATTACCATTAAACTGTTAGCATGAACTCACATGGCTTCCACACGGTGATTTTGCCAGCAAAAAGCCCCTGTACTTCAGAGACAATCCGGATTCAACGACACAGATCGACTGCATTATCGATGTAATCGACCATGCGGAGCTATGTTTGCCCGTCTGGATCCTATCTGTCCGAAAAAACCATAACCATTTATTATTTCAAGAGGATTTTCCTAAATGAATGTCTCCATCGTCGGAACCGGCTACGTGGGCCTGGTCGCCGCCGCCTGCTTTGCGGAAATGGGCAACCAGGTCACCTGCATCGACGTCAACCCCAGGATCGTGGACCGCCTGAACCAGGGTCAGATCCACATCTTCGAACCTGGCCTGGAACCCCTTGTCGAACGCAACCACCAGGAGGGGCGCCTCACCTTCACAACCGATCTGGCCCAGGGCATGGCCGATGCCCTGTTCGTATTCAACTGCGTCGGAACCCCGTCCAATGCCGATGGCTCCTGCGATTTGTGCTATATCGACCAGGTGGCAGTGGCGATCGGTCAAACCATCGAAGACTATAAAATCATCGTCAATAAATCCACCGTCCCCGTCGGAACGGCCGACCGCGTGCGCGCCATTATCCAGGCGGAGATCGACAAACGCGGCCGAACGGTGGAGTTCGACGTCGTCTCCAACCCCGAGTTTCTCAAGGAGGGGGACGCCGTCAACGACTTTCTCAAGCCGGATCGTGTGATCGTCGGCACTGACAATGTCCGTACCGCCAAGCTGCTGGAAACCCTCTACGGCCCGTTTGCCCGCAGCCGCGACAAGATGATCGTCATGGGCATTCGCAGCGCTGAAATGACCAAATACGCCGCCAACAGCATGCTGGCCACCAAAATTTCGTTCATCAACGAGATCGCCAACCTGTGTGAAAAGGTAGGGGCCGACATCAAGGATGTGCGCATCGGCATCGGCTCCGACCGCCGCATCGGTTACCACTTCATCTACCCCGGCGTCGGCTATGGCGGCTCCTGCTTTCCCAAGGATGTCAAGGCCCTGATCCACACCGCACGGGAAAACGGCATGACCCCGGAACTCGCCCTCTCCGTGGACCGTGTCAACCGGAATCAGAAGCGGGTGCTCGCCGAAAAAATCAAAAACTATTTCAACGCCGACCACCTGGAGAACAAAGTTCTCGCCATCTGGGGCCTGGCCTTCAAAGCCAATACCGACGACATCCGCGAATCGGCCGCCCTGGACACCATCCAGGCCCTGACCGCCCTCGGCATGCGCGTGCGCGCCTTCGACCCCGTCGCCGGCGACAACGCCCGGGCCGCCCTGACCGACAACCCCCTGGCCGAGATTCACGATGATCAGTACACCATTTTACAGGGCGCCGACGCCCTGGCCATCCTCACCGACTGGAACCAGTTCCGCAATCCGGATTTCCCCCGGATCAAAAAGCAGCTCAACACCCCGGTGATCTTCGACGGCCGCAACCTCTATTCCGCCAACCTGCTCGCCGGCCTCGGCTTCGATTACTTCGCCATCGGCCGACAACCGGTCAATAGCACTTCTCGCTGAAGAAAGAACAACCACCAAACCGAAAAACGACTCAACCGATCAACCAAACAACCAACGGATAAACCGCCAAACCAATCAACTGAACAACCAAACAACTGAACAACCAATCAACCGAACAACCAATCAACCGATCAACCGCCCAACCGCCCAACCGCCCAACCACCCCCAACCATCGAGGCCCCATGCAAACCATACTCGTTACCGGCGCAGCCGGATTCATCGGATTTCATCTTTCCCAACGCCTGCTCGCGCAAGGCCGCGCAGTCATCGGCGTGGACAACATCAATGACTACTACGACGTCCGGCTGAAACACGCCCGGCTCGACCAACTCAAGGCGCAAGCCGGATTTACGTTCCACCAGGTCGATCTGTCCGACCAGCAGGGGCTGAACGGCATCTTCGCCGGCACCAACGTGGACATCGTCGTCAACCTGGCCGCCCAGGCCGGGGTGCGATACTCGCTGGAGAACCCCCAGGCCTACGTCAACTCCAACCTGGTCGGCTTCGTGAACATTCTCGAGTGCTGCCGCCATCACCACGTCAAACACCTCGTGTTCGCCTCGTCCAGTTCCGTCTACGGCGCCAACACCAATATGCCTTTTTCCGTGCACCACAACGTGGACCATCCGGTGTCCCTTTACGCCGCATCCAAAAAGGCCAACGAACTAATGGCACACACTTACAGCCACCTGTTCGCGCTGCCCTGCACCGGTCTGCGCTTCTTCACGGTCTACGGTCCCTGGGGGCGCCCGGACATGGCCCTGTTTCTTTTCACCAAAGCCATCCTCGAAGGTCGCCCCATCCAGGTGTTCAACCACGGCAAAATGCAGCGGGACTTCACCTACATCGACGATATCGTGGAAGGGGTCGTGCGGGTGATGGACCAGGTCCCGGTACCCAACCCCCAATGGAGCGGCGACAGCCCGGACCCGGGCACCTCCTACACGCCATATAAGATCTACAACATCGGCAACAACAACCCCGTGCAACTAACAGACTTCATCACCGCCATCGAAAACGCCCTGGGCAAGCCGGCCCAAAAACAATACCTGCCCCTGCAGCCCGGAGACGTTCCCGCCACCTATGCGGACATCGACAGCCTGACAGCAGCGGTGGGCTTCAAGCCCCAGACCCCGCTGGCCCAGGGCATCGCCAGATTCATCGAGTGGTACAAGACTTACTACAATATCCCCTAAAACCGGACCCAACACGCAGGAGTTCGCCCATGAAAATCCAGACCCCAATCCGCATTTTACTTGCCATCGCACTGATTGCCGTTTTCACCACCGGTGCAAGCGCCCAGGAATACCGCATCGGCAATGGCGACATTCTGGAGATTGTCACCTGGAAAGAGCCGGACTTTTCCAGAACGGAAATTATCGTGCGGCTGGACGGCCAAATCACCTTCCCGCTGCTCAACGATCTCCAGGCCGCCGGCAAGACGCCCACGGAACTGAAGGCCACCATCGAGGCCGGGCTCAAGGATTATGTCGCCGAACCCCACGTCACCGTCACCATCCGCAACGCTGCCAGCCAGAGATTCTATATCCTGGGTGAAGTGGCCCGCACCGGGGAATATCCGCTGGTCAAGGATCTCACCGTCCTGCAGGCATTTGCACTGGCGGGCGGTTTTACCGAATGGGCCTCCAAGAAGGAAATCATTCTCTTCAGGACGGAAGCGGGCCAGGACAAGGTGATCCAGATCAATTACCGGGACATCATCCGCGACAAAGACTTCAAACAGAACGTCAGGATCCAAGCCGACGACACCATCATCGTGCCGTAATCAACAGGAAGGGGTTGATAAATGCGGAAAACAGTAAAAGCCATATGGACATCATGCGCCATCCTGCTCGCCGCGACCTGCTTTGCGCCGGTTTTCGCCGCTCAGTTTCTGTTTGTCCCCGAACTGACCGTCGGGGTGGAATACACCGACAACATTTTCCTGACACCGACCAACGAGGTGGATGACTTCATCACCACCACCGGGCTGAGCCTGACCGGCCAGATCCTCGGGCGCACAGCGGGCCTGGAACTGACCTACAACCCATCGTTCAGCGCCTTCGCGGACAACTCGGATTTCAATTTCTGGCGTCACGCCGGTCGTCTCTACACATGGAACGACCTGCGCCGGGGCACGCGGATCTCATTGTCCAACGATTACCTGGAAACAGAGAACCCCCGGGACACATCCATCGACTTCGCCCCGGACGAACCCGCCGAAGGACCCACCATCGGCGAAGATTTGAACCGCCGCGGCCGCACCCGGTACCGGCAGAACGCCACCGAAGGCCGGTTCAGCCATCAATACGGCGCGCGCAACATCTTTTACACCGCCTTGACTTACAGTTTCCTGGAAGACATCGACACCTCCCCGGCCACGCCCGTGGCCGATTACAAGGTGTTGAGCCCGTCCATGGGCATCACCCAGTGGTTCACCCAGCGCTGGGGCTTCACGCTGGACGGATTCTATTCCGATCGGGACTATGAAGACCAGAACGATCGCGAGGAGTACACCGGCAACTTTCGTCTGATGCACGCATTCACCCGCACGCTCTCGGGCTATGTGGCCTACCGGCACACCGCCCTGTACTTCGATCAGGACATCGACGATGATTATCAGATTTACTACCCCTCCGTGGGTTTCCAATACGAGTTCCAGCAAGATGCATCCATATCGATCGGCGCCGGCTACTTCATCCAGGACTTCAAAACCCGTGAATCCAACGAAGAGGGCTTCGTCGTCGACTCGAACCTGTTCAAACGCTGGCGGTTCCGTTCCGGCAGCATCGATTTCACCGGCGGCAGCGGCTATCGCATCGACGATACCGGCAGCGAGGACCGCGGGCTGAACATCTACTACCAGGGCCGCCTGGGGTTTCTGTACAACCTCACCACCCGCCTGGCCGCTACCGCCTACGGCAGCTACCGGTACGACGACTACCCCAACGACACCCCCGACAGAAGCGATCAAACCCTCAATGCCGGCGCCGGCTTGCGCTACCAGGCCCTGCAATGGATGAACGTCGGCCTGACCTATAACTTTCGACAACGCGCCTCCGACCTGCGGGCGGAAGAATACACCGAAAACAGCGTCATGCTCACCATCACCATGGCACCCACCACACCTTACCGGTGGTAATAGACAGAAAAGTAGGAAGGAGCTATACTTGAACATCCTTGTCGCGGGCGGTGCCGGTTACATTGGTTCGCATGTGGTTAAAATGCTCCACGATGGCGGGCACGGCGTCACGGTACTCGACGACCTGTCCACCGGTTTTCGGCGCCTGACCCCCTGGGGTACCTTCGTCCAAGGCAGCACGGGCGACGCGGATCTGCTGGACCGTATCCTCGGCGCAACGCGTTTCGACGCCATCATGCACTTTGCAGCCTTTTCCCAGGTGGGTGAATCGGTGGTCAAGCCATTGGCTTACTATCGCAACAATGTGGCGGCCACCCTGGTGCTGATCCAGGCGGCCATCCGACACCAGGTGCGGCACTTCATCTTCTCCTCCACCGCCGCCGTGTACGGCGAACCCGTCCGCGTGCCCATCGCCGAGACGCACCCCTGCGCGCCCACCAGCCCATACGGCGCCACCAAGCTGACCGTCGAGCGGATGCTGCACGATTGCGCCGCCGCCCACGAATTCCAATACGGGTGCCTGCGCTACTTCAACGCCGCCGGGGCCGATCCCTCCGGGATGATCGGGGAACTGCACGATCCGGAAACGCACATCATCCCCCTGCTGCTCAACGTTGCCGCGGGCGTTGCGGAACAATTCACCGTCTACGGCACCGACTATCCCACCGCGGACGGGACCTGCATCCGCGACTATATCCACGTCAATGATCTGGCAGCGGCGCATGTCCTGGTCCTGATAGCGCTGATGGCGCACCCCGGAAACCGCACCTACAATCTGGGCAACAGCAAAGGGTACTCGGTCAAAGAGGTGATCGCGGAAACCCGGCGCGTCACCGGCCGGACCATACCGGTCACGGAAAGGCAGCGGCGCGCCGGAGACCCGGCCGTGCTGGTCGCCGATTCGGGGAAAATACGGTCGGAACTGGGGTGGCAGCCGCAATATGAAACACTGAATGCGATCATCGAAACGGCATGGCGTTGGCACCTCAAAAGCCATTCCGGGCAATGACAGGCAACAATAAAAAAGGGTAACAGATATGATGCAAGACGTTACAGGGGAGTCACCCGATAAGGCCCTGGTCAACCTGGTGGTGGACGAAGAAAGGGCGGCGAAGCTCAAGGCACTCTCGCTGCACCTGGAAAGCATCACCTTGAACGACCACCAGCTTTGCGACATCGAACTGCTGGCCACGGGGGCATTCTCCCCACTGCGCGGTTTCATGACCCGCCCGGACTATGAAGCGGTTCTGGATCGCATGCAGCTTTACGACGGCACCCCCTGGCCGGTGCCGGTTTGCCTGGGAGTGCCCAACGCCCAGGCCCAGCGGCTCGAAAGCGGGCAGTCCGTGGCCATCCGGGATCCGGAAGGCTTTTTGCTGGCTGTGATGCACATCGAAGAAATGTGGCCGGTGGACAAAGAGCGCGAAGCGCTCATGGTTTTCGGGACCACGGATAAAAACCATCCGCGGGTGCGCTACCTGTTCGAGGAAGAAAACCCTTATTACGCCGGCGGGCGCATCGAAGTCCTGAGCCTGCCGCTGCACTACGATTTCAAGCAACTGCGGCTCACGCCGCAGGAGGTGCGCGCTTTGTACCAGAAGCTGGGGTGGAAGCGCGTGGTCGGGTTCCAGACCCGCCATCCCATTCACCGCCCGCAGTTCGAGATGACCCTCAAAGCCATGGCGGCGGCCAAAGCCAATCTGCTCCTGCTGCCCATCGTCGGCCTGACCATGCCCGACGACTTCGATTACTACACCCGCGTGCGCTGCTACCAGGATGTGCTGCGCTATTACCCGCCCGGATCGTCCCTGCTGAGCCTGCTGCCGTTATCGTTGCGCATGGCCGGCCCGAGGGACGCCCTGATGCACGCCATCATCGCCCGGAACTACGGCTGCTCGCACTTCATCGTGGGTCACAACCACGCCAACCCCGGACTGGACAGCAGTGGAGAGGCATTCTACTCCAATGCCAAGACCCGCGAACTGGTGCAGCAGTGGTCGCAACCCATCGGCATCGATATCCTGGCATTCGACGAGATGGTCTATCTGCCATTCGAAGATGAGCATCGGTCCAAGGACCAGGTGCCCGAGGGCGTTCAGACCATCTCCATGTCCGGCAACGATATCCGCCAGCGGATCCGCAACGGTCGCGAGATACCGCCGTGGGCCAGTTTTCCCGAAGTGGTCTCCCAGATCCGGAAAGCCTACCCCACGCCGATCAAGCAAGGGTTCACCCTTTTTCTCACCGGGTTGTCCGGCGCCGGCAAATCCACCATCGCCAAAGTGCTCTATTCCCGCATGCTGGAGATCGGCGACCGGCCGGTGACCCTGCTCGACGGCGACATCGTGCGCCGCAACCTGTCCAGCGAACTGAGCTTCAGCAAGGAGCACCGGGACCTGAATGTGCGCCGGATCGGCTTCGTGGCCAGTGAAATCACCAAAAACCGGGGCGTGGCCATCTGCGCCCCCATCGCGCCCTATGCCCATACCCGGCGTGAAATCCGCAACGCCATAGAAGCCCACGGCGGCTTTGTGGAGGTGCATGTGGCCACGCCCATCGAAGTGTGCGAGCAGCGCGATCGCAAGGGGATGTATGCCAAGGCCAAGGCCGGATTGATCAAGGGTTTCACCGGCGTGGACGACCCCTATGAAGCACCCGAATCACCCGAGCTGAGCATCGACACCAGCCAGGTGACACCCGACGAAGCGGCCCAGGAAGTGTTGCTATACTTGGGCCAAAGAGGGTTCATTTAAAAGAAACGAAGGCGAGGATTCCATGGCGGGTTTACGATTTTGCGGAGTTGTTTTACTGGCGCTTCTGCTTTTGACCGGGTGTGCATCCGATGACCAGAAGAAGGCCGGTTTTTTTGACAAAGGCTCGGAGGCGTTCGATCAAGCGGATTACAAAGTGGCCGAGATCCATCTGAAAAATGCCATCCAGCTCGACCCCCAATTTGTGGCCGCGCGCTTGAAACTCGGCGAGACCTACCTGCGGCTGGGCAACGGGCAGGGGGCCTTCCGAGAGTATGAAGCCGTGGAACGCATCGACGGCGCCAACGTGGACGCGCTGATCAAGCTGGCCGGGATGTACATGCTCGGTCAGCAATACGACGCCGCCCGCCAGCGGGTGACGACGGTGCTGGAGATCGATCCGGCTCATACCGAAGCGCTGTTCCTGTCCGCCGGACTGCACGAACTCGCCGATGAACCGGAGGCCGCCGAGGCCATTTATGCCCGTCTGCTGGCCGCGGGCCAGGAGCCCTCCCGGGCCGCCATGGGGTTGGCCCAGGTATACGGCCGTCAAGGCCGGCTGGACGACGCCGAGAAATATCTGCAGCAGGCCGCCTCTCTGGATGCGGACAACATTGCGCCACGGCTCACCCTGGCGCGGTTCTATGCCGCGCGTCAGGCGCACGACAAAGCCAGGGAGCAAATCCGGGCCGCCATTGCCATCGACCCGGACAATGCCGACCTCTATCTGTTCCAGGGAGATTACTACACATCGCGCCGGATGTTCGACGAAGCCGAGACGGCCTATCGGAAAGGCGTCGACCTCGACCCCGGACAAGCCAAACCTTATCTGGCACTGGCCCGATTTTACGACGGGCGTCAAATGGCCCCGGCCGCCGGCGAGATGGTCCGCAAAGCATTGCAAGTGCAGGGAGACGACCCGGCCGTGGTGGAAACAGCGGCGCGCTATTATCTGCGGACGCGTGACATGGACCAGGCGCGGCAGCTCAATGAGCAGTTGCTGGGCATGCGCCCAAACCACCTGCCGGCCCTTGCCATGCGCGGCGAATTGCTGATGCACCAGGGCGAGTGGAACGAGGCCATCGGCGTGTTCGATCAGGTCTTGGGGCAATCCCCCGACGAAAGCCGGGTCCATTTCCAGAAAGGCGTTGCCCACTCCCAGCGCGGCGACTTGAACCTGGCCAAAACATCGCTCAACGAGGCCATCCGGCTCAACCCGCAAGAAAACGGCGCCAAAGTCGCCCTTGCGGACATCTACCTGCGCGAGCGCTATTTCGACGGCGCGGAAAAACTGAGCCGGGAGGTGCTGCAGAACCAGCCGGACAACCAGAATGTGCTGCTGCAACTGGGCAAAGCCCAACTGGGGCAGCGCAAGACGGCCGAAGCCGAGGCGACATTCAATCAGCTGGTGGACCTTGAGGGGAACAACGCCCAGGGACACTATCACCTGGGATTGGTGCACCGCAGCCGCAACGAGATGCCCGCGGCCCTGGAGCGCTTCGAAAAGGCCCTGGCCATCGATGGCGCCATGATCGGCGCCCTGGCCCAGGTGGTGAACATTCACACCAGCCAGGGAGGGTTCGATCAGGCCCTGCAAGCGTGTGACCGTCAACTGGCCCGCAACCCCGACGCGCCGGTTGCCCAGGCGGCGATCCTGGATATGAAGGGCCGGATACATGCCCATCGGAAAAACGATGCCGCCGCCGTTCAATCATTCGAGGACGCCATCGCACGGGCCCCCCAATACATGCAGCCCTACTACGGCCTGGCCTCCATATACACCCGCCGCGGGGAGCGCGAACAGGCCATCGGCCAGTATACCGCCGTTCTGGAGAAAAACCCCCGGCAGCCGGGCGCCCATTTTCTGATCGGCACCCTCCACCAGGGAGAGAACCGCCTCGCCGAAGCGGAGAAACATTACCGGGAAGCATTGGGGATCGATCCCGAATTCGCCCCCGCCGCCAACAACCTGGCCTACCTGCTGGCCGACGCGCAGCGGGACCTGGGTGAAGCGCTGCAATTCGCCCAGATGGCCAGAAGGCGACTGCCGGACGACCCGTACGTCATGGACACCCTGGGCTGGGTCTATTATCAGCGCGGACTTTACGACAGCGCCATCGCGGAGTTTTCCGCGAGCCTCGAAAAGATGGCCGACAACGCCACGGTGAACTATCACCTGGGGCTGGCCCTGCACCAGAAAGGCGATGCGGACCGGGCCCGGGCGGCACTGGAACGGGCATTGGCCATCGACCCCGATTTTGCCGAAGCCGATGCGGCGCGCAAGGTGCTGGCGGAGATGGGTGCGCGGTGATTCGGTCGGGGAGCGTTTTGGCGGAAAGTGTGCTCTTTCCCGGTCTGAATGGGTAAAACATTACCACAATGATCCTTTTTCTTCTCATCCCGGATCGGGCGCTATCCGACGGAAATTTACAACCAATAGATATTAAAGAGAATAATACGACTACGATTCAAGCATGGTTCTTGCATTGTGTTTGTAATGCACTGACGATCGTTTCGAACGGCTGTATCGTTGTATCAGGGAATCGTCCGGGCGGCTCCGCCGTTCGGATGGTGTAACTGACAGAGCGGAGCTTTATACGTTACATAAACTTTTTCGCCAAAAAGGGATGCTATGAAAGCTGTCATTTTAGCGGGTGGGTTCGGCACGAGGCTCTCGGAAGAGAC
>JAGTVD010000492.1 GCA_018224505.1 Desulfatitalea sp.
ACGTCGTTTTCCATGGCCATCCGGGCCGCCTCTTCGGGGGTTTGGAACATGGGGCCGATGTCCACGTCGAATCCGAAATCGGCAAAAGCGGTGGCCACCACCTTGATGCCCCGGTCGTGGCCGTCCTGGCCGACCTTGGCAAGAAGGATGCGGGGTCGGCGGCCGTGGCGCTCCAAAAAGGCGCCGGTGCGTTTGCGCAGGCTGTCTATCACGGTCTGATCCTTGTATTCGGCGGCGTAGATGCCGGAAATGACCTGGGTGGTGGCCACATAGCGGCCGAACACCTTCTCCATGGCATCGGAAATCTCGCCCACGGTGGCCCGGGCGCGTACGGCGGGCAGGCAGGCGGCCAGCAGGTTGTCGCCTTTTTCGGCGGCCTTGGTCAAGGCCGCCAGTGCTTCGGTCACCACCTTGGCATCTCGCTGGGATTTGATTTGGGCGAGTCGATCGGTCTGCTCCTGGCGCACCGCTTCGGGCACTTCCAGTACCTCCATGGGGGCTTTGTCGGTGGTTTGAAACTTATTGACCCCTACTATGACATCCAGGCCCTGGTCAATGCGTGCCTGGCGCCGGGCGGAGGACTCCTCGATGCGCATTTTGGGCATGCCGGTCTCGATGGCCTTGGCCATGCCGCCCAGCTTTTCCACCTCGTCGATCAACTTCCGCGCGGCATCGACCATGGCGCCGGTCAGCGCTTCAATATAGTAGGAGCCGCCCAGGGGATCCACCACGTGACACACCTCGGACTCCTCCTGGATAATCAATTGGGTGTTGCGGGCGATGCGGGCCGAAAAATCGGTGGGCAGGCCCACCGCTTCATCGAAGGCATTGGTGTGCAGTGACTGGGTGCCGCCCAGCACGGCGGCCAGGGCTTCCAGGGTGGTGCGGATGACGTTGTTGTAAGGGTCCTGCTCGGTCAGGCTCCAGCCCGATGTCTGCACGTGGGTGCGCAGCATGGTGGAGCGCGGGTCCTTGGGATTGAAGCGGCTGATCATATCGTGCCACAGGAAACGCGCCGCCCGCAGCATGGCGATCTCCATGAAAAAGTTCATCCCCACGCCGAAAAAGAAGGAGAGCCGGGGGGCGAAGGCATCGATATCCAGGCCCGCCTTGAGGGCCGCGCGGACATACTCGAGGCCGTCGGCCAGGGTGAAGGCCAATTGCAGGACCGAGGTGGCCCCGGCCTCCATCATGTGGTAGCCGCTGATGCTCACCGTGTTGAAACGCGGCATGTGATCGGAGCAGTAGGCGATGATGTCCGCCACGATGCGCATGGAAGGTACGGGCGGATAGATGTACGTGTTACGGGTGAGGTACTCTTTTAGAATGTCATTTTGAATGGTGCCATTGAGCTTGGCCTGTTCAACCCCCTGCTCCTCGGCTGCCACGATGTACATGGCCAGGATAGGCAGCACAGCGCCGTTCATGGTCATCGAGACCGACATCTCGTCCAGGGGGATCTGGTCGAAGAGGATCTTCATGTCCTCCACCGAATCGATGGCCACCCCGGCCTTGCCCACATCGCCCACTACCCGCGGGTGGTCCGAATCATAGCCCCGGTGGGTGGCCAGGTCAAACGCCACCGACAACCCTTTTTGGCCGCCGGCCAGGTTACGCCGGTAAAAGGCGTTGGACTCCTTGGCCGTGGAAAAGCCGGCATACTGGCGGATGGTCCACGGCCGGCCGGCATACATGGTGGCCATGGGGCCCCGCACGTAGGGGGCGATGCCCGGCAGTCCGTCCACGTGGGCCAACTGTTCGAGATCCTCGGCCGTATAGAGGGGCTTGACGGTGATCCCTTCCGGGGTTTGCCAATCCAGGCTGTTCGGAGATTGCCCCTTCAGCTGTTTGGCAGCCAGCGATTTCCATTGATCGATCGTCGGTTTTTGGACCATGAACCCCTCCTTTTGCACCTATGGGTACCCAACTATCATTGATCCGGGCGGGTGATGCCCCGCCACACCATGTCAAACAACACATTGGCCTGGCCGGCCAGGCTTTCCTGGCAGCCCCGCTGGTTCCACATCACGAATGTGCGCTGGACCATTCCGAGCATGAAATCCAGCAGCACCCCGGCCCGCACCTCGGGCGTGAGAATTCCCTGGGCCTGTCCTTTTTTGAGCACATCCAGATAGAGATGGATCATCTTTTTTTGCTGGAACGTCTTGTCGGCCATCCAGGTGGCCATGGGCAGCGTCATGAAAATAATGCGCCCCAGGTGGGGATTGCGCTCGTAGTAGTCGAGCTGCAGCCAGAGCACTTTGCGCAGCTTCTCCTTTAAGTCCTCGATGCCATGCAGGTGGTCCATGATCCGCTCGGTCAGGTGGCCCAGCCAGACATCCACAAAGGCAAATACCAGACGCTCTTTGCTGCCGTAATATTTATAAATGGTACTGAAACTGACACCGGCCTGCTTGGCCACATCCCGGATGTTGGCTTTGTGAAAATCGGATTGGGAGAAGATGGTCAGCACCGCCTGTTCCAGGCGGGCCTGAACTTCGGGGCGCAAAGGGGGCAACAACGGGGAGGCATGGCCTTCCCGGTGGGCGAACGCATCCCTGGAGAGCTGGGCCGGACGCGCATTGGGTGGCAGTCGGTGAGGGCGTTTGGGCAGATCCATGGAGGAAGCGGTCCCGAAAAAAGGGTTACCTTTCATTTCCATTTACAACCACCAGTTATTAAACAAAATTAGTCTGATGTGAAAAAATATGAGTGGTTCAATGGTAACAATGTTATGCCGGACAGGTATACCGCTGCCGGGGCGGGGTGTCAACCCAAATGTCGTTCATTATATGACCAGTGAAAATTTATTTACTGTTCGGGATCAGTCGTGCCGCTCGCACAACTCGACCAGCACGCCCTGGGTGTCCTTGGGATGCAAAAAGGCGATTCTGGCCCCTCCGGCGCCGATGCGGGGGGTTTCATCGATGAGGCGGATGCCCTTGGCTTTCAGTTCCGCCAGGGCCGCTTCGATGTTTTCCACCCTGAAAGCCACGTGCTGAAACCCCTGACCGCGCTTTTCGATGAACTTGGCCACGGGACCGTCCGGCGCGGTGGACTCCAGCAGTTCCACTTCGCTTTCCCCCACCGGGAAAAAAGCGGTGGTCACCTTTTGTTCGGTAACGGTCTCGTTGCCCTCGTGGGGCAGGCCCAGCACGTCGGTCCAGAATGATTTGGCCTGGTCGATGCTGTTGACGGCGATTCCCAGGTGGTCGATTTTGAGGATTTTCATGGCGGCTCCGGAGGAAAAGTTGTTTGGTTGATCGGTTGATTGGTTGTTCGGTTGATCGGTTGATTGGTTGATCGGTTGATCGGTTGTTCGGTTGATCGGTTGATTGGTTGATCGGTTGATTGGTTGATCGGTTGATTGGTTGGGTGGTTGTTCGGCTGCAGCTCTGAAAACGGATCAACGGTTACCTGTATTTTTCCATCACCTTTGCAAAGCCCGGCAGGGCGCCGGTGATGGTGGCGTCGTCCACGCAGAAAGCGATGCGGAAATGGCCGGGGCCGGCAAAGCCGCTGCCCGGCACCGTCAGAATGAGCTCCTGCTGCAATTCGCGTACAAAGGCCACATCATCGCTGATCGGCGTTCGCGGAAAGAGGTAGAAGGCCCCCGGAGGAGTGACAAAGTCGTAGCCGGCAGCGGCCAGACCGTCGCACAGCAGGTCCCGTTTGCGTTTGTATTGCGCCATGTCCACGCTGTCGCCCTGGAGGCACGCCACCACCCGCTGCATCAGGGCCGGCGCGTTGACAAACCCGAGAATGCGGTTGGCCAGGGTCAGGCCGGCGCGCACCTCGTCTTTGTATGTCGCTTCGGGATTGACGGCCGCAAAGCCGATGCGTTCCCCGGGGATGGAAAGATCCTTGGAGTAGGAGGTGGCGATCAGGCTGTCGCGGTACGCCTGGAAAATGCTTGGCACGGTGTGTCCGTCGAAGACAATTTTGCGGTAGGGTTCGTCGGAGATCAGGTAGAGGGTGCGATTCAAGGCCTGGCTTTTGGATGCCAACAACGCGCCCAGGGCGGTCAGGCTTTCGCGGCTATAGATCTGCCCGGTGGGGTTGTTGGGCGAATTGATCAATACCACCTTGGTGCGGGGGGTGATGGCGCTCCCGATGGCTGCCAGATCAAGGGTGAAATCGCTTTGCGTGGGCACCATGCGAACCTGGCCGGCGTGGTTGTCCACGTAGAAACGGTACTCCACAAAGCAGGGGGTGGGGACAATCACCTCATCGCCCGGGTCGAGCAGGGTTTTAAGGATCACATTGAGCGCACCGGCGGCGCCGCAGGTCATGATAATGTCGCCGGCTGCCACGGCGACGCCCTGCTCTTGGGCCAGGTAGTCGGCGATGGCGGTGCACACCTGTGGATAACCGGCCTGTGGCATGTAGCAGTGATCCCCGAGGCCGCAGGCGATCACCGTATCCCGCAGGGTGTCATGGAATTTGTCCGGTGGCGGCAGATTGGGGTTCCCCAGACTGAAATCGAACACCTTGCCAGCGCCATGCAGCGCCTTGAGGCGGGCCCCTTCTTCGAACATTTTACGAATCCATGACGATTGCGCCATGGTGGCACTGATTTTTTGAGCGACACTCATTATCATCTCCTTGAAGACCGGTTCAGAATATAAAACCGCTTCTTTTTAGATGATGCCGCCTTGAATTTCAAGTGTCAAATTCAGACCGATACCACCGATTTGACTTCGGGCACGGCTTCTTTGATGACGCGTTCGATCCCGTTCTTGAGGGTCATCTGGGACATGGGACATCCGGCGCAGGCCCCCTGCAAACGCACCTGGACCACACCGTCTTCCGTCACCTTGATCAGTTCCACATCACCGCCGTCGGCCTGGAGCATGGGGCGGATTTTGTTGATGGCTGCTTCGACTTTCTCTTTCATCGACGGATTCCTTTCACTGGTGGTGGGTTTCCTGAATCGTTCATTGCCGCCTATCCGGTTTCCGTATAGCGGCGGCGAAATCGGTCAAAAGTGCCCTCTAATATAGCCATGCGGGCCTGTTTGACAAGGTTCAGATAGAAATGGAGATTGTGGATGGTGGTCAGGCGGTGGGCCAGAATCTCCTTGGCCTGCAGCAGGTGGCGCACATAGGCGCGCGAGTAGTGCCGGCAGGTGTAGCACGTGCAATCCGGATCGATGGGCTCGCGGTCCTCCCGGTAGCGGGCATTGTTGATGTTGAGGACGCCGTCGGTGGTGAAGAGCTGCCCGTTGCGGGCGTTGCGGGTGGGCATGACGCAATCGAACATGTCGGCGCCCATGGCGATCATGGCCACGAGATCAGCGGGGGTGCCCACCCCCATCACATAGCGGGGGGCATCGGCGGGCAGCAGGGGCAGGGTGTGGGCGGCCATCTCCATCATCAGCGGTTTGGGCTCGCCCACGCTCAGGCCGCCGATGGCGTAGCCGGGAAATCCGATCGCTACGATTTCGTCCGCTGAACGACGGCGCAACTCCGGGAACATCCCGCCCTGGACAATACCAAACAGGTTGTTGGCACCACCGGCATCCTCCCATCGTTGCTTGCAACGCCGCGCCCAACGGGTGGTCAGATCCGAGGCTGCGGCGGCTTGGTCGTGATCCGCCGGGTAGGCGATGCACTGGTCCAGGCACATCATGATATCGCTGTTGAGGGCCATCTGCACATCGACGGCATCCTCGGGGGTCAGCACGTGCCGGGCGCCCCCGTCCAGGTGGGACTGGAAGGCGTAGCCCTCCTCGGAGATACGCGACAGCTGGGCCAGGGAAAAGACCTGGAACCCGCCGCTGTCGGTGAGGATCGGCTTGTGCCACTGCATAAAATCGTGCAAGCCGCCAAACCGGCGGATCACATCCATCCCCGGTCGCAAATAGAGGTGGTAGGTGTTGCCCAGAATGATCTGCGCCCCCACTGCCACCAACTCCTCGGGCGTCACCGCTTTGACGGTGGCCTGGGTGCCAACGGGCATGAATATCGGCGTTTCCACGATGCCGTGGGCGGTTTGCAGGATGCCGGCACGGGCGGAAGTCGTGGGACATTTGTGTCTGATTTTGAAGGTCATAAGAGAAAGGTTTGCATTTCAAATGTTAAGTTGAATTGAAGGTATTCGGTCATTACAAAATCACCATCCCGTCCCCATAACTATAAAATCGATACTGTTCCCTAACCGCCTCCGCATATGCCCGGAGGATATTTTCGCGTCCGGCGAAGGCCGACACGAGCATCAG
>JAGTVD010000493.1 GCA_018224505.1 Desulfatitalea sp.
CGCAACGCCGATGGATACGGTCACCCGGCCCAGCTTTTTATCAGTGCCCGCTTTTTTCAAATTGACCGTCGAAAAGAAGGACCTGATGTTTTCGGCAACCGCCCTGGCGCCTTCCAATGCGGTGGCAGGCAATAAAATGGCAAACTCCTCGCCACCGATCCGGGCAACAAAGTCACTGCCCCGCACCTGGCTTTTGAGCTTCTGGGCGGTAAATCGGAGCACTTCATCGCCCACCACGTGCCCATGGATGTCATTGAAATTTTTAAAATGGTCGATATCGATGATCAGCAAGCACAAGCCTTGAGGACAGCCTTCGGCTTCAGCGACCATTTGATCAAACGTTTCATCAAAGGCCTTCCGATTGGCGATTCCTGTTAAAAAGTCCATGAGCGCCTCGCTGCGCGCATGCTCGAAGTTTTCACGCAGAACCGTCAACTCTCCTGTAATCGTGTCTATTTTTTGCTGGGCGGCCTTTCCGAAAGCCACAATCGCCTTGGTCTCGGCAATGATCTGCTCCACGATGCCCTTGATGTCTTCAACCGCAACATCCTTGGTAAGCAAGCCGACAGAATCGGATAAAAAAGATTCGTAATGAGCGGTTTCGCCGGCAATTGCAGAAATTTCATGCAAAATCGACAACAGCACCTGCAGCAAAGCTTCGCGCAGCTTCTTGATCTCCTGGGCCTCTCTTCCGAATCCGAATTTGAGGTAAAGAGTCTCATTCACCTCGTTGTTAAAAGGGCCGCCATGCGCAATCATGGTATCGAGTGATTTTTGCAGCTCGCTGTTTTCGCCTGCGGCATAACTGTACCAGACGGCAAAGTTTTGAGGTGTAATCGGCACACTGTGCCTGGCCATCAGCGGCAGGACAATACGCGCCAGGCTTTTGGAAGCTTCCAGGTGATTTTCCGTCATGGGTCCACAGCCTATTGTAATGGATTAATAGGATAAAAGGGTCACCGCAGTCCACAATACGACTTTTTTATAGGCTGTGCCGCTAATATCAGAAAAGAAGAACTATGGCGAGCTGTTTTCTGGGGCAAAATTCACCCCTTCAGACCCTGAATGACGGCAAAACGACGAACCGGAAAACAATTTTAAACAATTCGCTTGCTTTACAGATGAAAAATGTTACATTTAAATCATTCAATTAGGCTCCGTCCAAGCGACGGAGTGATTTTTCGCTGAAGGAAACAATCCTTTCCTGAGATTATCCTCCAGTCTAAAATCTTGAACATTTTAATACAAAGGAGGATGTTGATATGCCCACCGGTACAGTTAAATGGTTTAACGACAAAAAAGGGTTTGGTTTCATAGAGCAGGAAAGCGGACCCGATGTGTTCGTTCACCATTCAGCGATCAATGCAAGCGGTTTCAAGAGCCTCAAAGAAGGCGACAAGGTTTCCTTCGATATTGAGCAGGGGCAAAAGGGTCCCTCTGCAGTCAATGTGACACTACTCTAAATTGCAGAAGCGCCACAATAGGGGCATGCCTCCATATGGCGGGGGATGCCCTTTGCCATTTTCACACAGATCCCCAGAGCGATTCCGGAATTTATTTACATGTATCGCTTTCTGTGTTCTACTGCCTATCGAAAACCTCGTCTGCGATCTGTTTTCCGATTAATCCTCGACACAGGCTTAATTGCGTATTCGTTGTTTTTTCATGGAAATAGCAAACGAGTGATGAAAGGAGAAGTCCCTTTGCATGAATATCTTCATCGGAAATTTGGCTCATAGCACGACGGAAGATTCTTTGAAAACGTTGTTTACTCCGTTTGGAGATGTCGAAAGCGTAAAAGTCATCAAAGACAGGGTTTCCGGAAGACCCAAGGGTTTTGGGTTTATTGAAATGCCAAGCAATTCTGAAGCGGACCAGGCAATCAAAGCGTTGAACGGAAACCGCATAGACGGCAACAGCATAAAGGTGAAGCCCGCAGATCCAGGAGGAAAGCGAAATAAGAAACGCACCTCTCGAAAAAAATCTTTTTAAAGGCGCTTCCCCACTCTATTAAGATTTATCTACTTCAATGCGCTTTCAGTTTTTTTCTCAGGTAAAACAGCGCCGCAAACGTTGGATCACAAGAAAATGAATCTCTGAGGAGGATGACACAACCACCTCACGTGGGAACCATTCTGCTGTTTGTAAAATTGGTTGTTTATTCACCCTTGTGTCGTTGATTGAATCCGAAGAGACCGGAAAGCCATATCCGGGAAAGGAACAAAAATGGAAGATGATTTTAAATTCGAAGTCGGAGCAACATACAAAAATATGAAAGGCGCTTTTGAGGTCATTTCTATTCGCAGCAACGCGATGGTCATTCGCTGGGATAATGGCCGACAAATCGACACGACTGTTGAGTTGCAGAAACGCATTCTCGAAAGAATGGAACACGAAAAACAGTTGGCGGCAGCCAAAAAGACCAAACCCAAGAAAAGTACGAAATCCAAAGCAAAGCCCAAGCCGGCAGCAAAGTAACCGACAGCGCCTGAAAACCCTGGCAATATGCGCCTCTTAATAAACCTAATGCCGACGGACACGCCGTCCACTTGGCAGACCTACACTTGCGCCATGAAAAAAGTTGATAAGTTGCATTCCTGCGGTTTTCACCTCTTCCTGAAGGCAGTACGATTGTGACCCATGATAAGCGCGACACATGGTTGCCCTATTTACTGCTCACCCTGACCGTCTTGTTCTGGTCTGGCAATTTTGTGCTGGGCCGCGCCATCCGGGACCTTATCCCGCCCATCAGCCTCAATTTCTGGCGCTGGGCCTGCGCCTTCCTGCTTCTGGTGCCCATCGGGTTGCCGCGCTGTCGTCGTCAGTGGCCTCTGATTCGACACCATTGGAAAATGCTGGCCATCCTGAGCATCCCCTCGATCACCATCTTCAACACCTTCATCTATACCGCCTTGCAAGCCACAACGACGACCAACACGGTGCTGGTCAACGCCATGATCCCCATCTTCATCGGCCTGGCGGGTTGGTTGTTCTTTGGCATAAAAATGCGTTTACCGCAGATGGCCGGCGTGCTGATCTCCTTGTCCGGGCTGATTTTTCTGGTCTTTCGGGGGGATTGGACCGCCCTGGCGCAATTGGCACTGTCAAGCGGAGATTTGTGGACATTGGGGGCGGGTCTGGCCTGGGCGTTGTATTCGGTGATGCTGCGTCTGCGGCCGGCGGCAATGGACCCATTCGTATTCTTGACCGCCCTGGTGGCCTTCGGCCTACTGTTTCTGATCCCCTTCTACTTGTGGGAGTTATCCGTTAAAGGTGGGTTTGCCCTATCCCGTGCCAGCCTGGGTGGCATTGCATACACAGCCATTTTTCCCTCGGTGTTGGCTTATATTTTCTGGAACCGCGGTGTTGACAGCGTCGGTGCCAACCGTGCGGGCATCTTTTTCCATCTTATGCCAGTGCTTTCCATTCTGCTGGCGTCCTTCTTACTGGGTGAACGGTTATACAGTTACCACCTTATTGGCATGGTGTTGATTTTTATTGGCATCGCATTGGCCACCATTTCATCCCGACGTCCCTGAACGTCCAAAGGATCAGTCTTTGCCACCCCCAAACCAGAAAAGGCATCCGCATCACCGCCCGACCGTCAATTGCTTCGACGCTATCCATGTTCAACAACCGCTCGAAG
>JAGTVD010000494.1 GCA_018224505.1 Desulfatitalea sp.
AATGATGCCATAGCAGATGGAGAGTCCCAGGCCGGTTCCTTTGCCAACGGGTTTGGTGGTAAAAAACGGGTCGAAAAGACGCCCCAGGTTGCTTGCCGGAATGCCCGGCCCATTATCTGAAATGGAGAGGCGGATATGATCCGTTTCGGCTTGGCTGCGGACCACGATTTTCCCGCCGCTCTTTTCCATGGCGTCCACCGCATTGTGGAGGATGTTCATCAGGACCTGCTGCATTTCGGTGGTCGATGCCTGAATCAGCGGCAGATCTTGCGCCAATTCCACCTGCACCTCCACATTGGCGTACCGGGATTTCTGTGACAGCAGATCCACCACCTCCGTGATCAACTCGTTGAGCTCCAGGGTCTGTATCCGGGAATCGGTCTTGCGGGCAAAGCTCAACAGTTTGTGCGTAATCTCCTTGCACCGTCGCCCTTGGGTCTCGATCTGCTGCAACGCCCTTTTGAACTCTTCGAGGTTGCCCTCCTTGCTGATCCCTTCCTGCATCAGATCCTGGATCCAGCCGGCCTCTTCCACCATGATGGCCACCGGGTTGTTGATTTCGTGGGCGATGCCGGCAGCCAGTTCCCCCACCGAAGCCAGTTTGCCGGTTTCAATGACCTGCTGATTCATCATCTCCTTTTCGAAATCAAGCCGGGCCATGCGTTTGACCATCCTTCCGGCCACGATGAATGCCACGGCAATGATCGCCACCGCACCCACGAAAGCGATCATGCCTGCCACGGCTTGGGTGCCTTTGAGCTTTTCGAAGGCGTCCGCGGTTTCCTGTTGGAAAATCAGCATCCACTGGTTATTTTTGAGAAAAGCGGCTACAATGATGAATTTTCCGCCGCGTTCGCCCAGTTTTTCAAAGGTGAATACCGAGCTTGGTGCCGTGTAGCGGTCGATGTACCCGTCCAGGAAAATGTCACCGTCTTCCAACAAAAAGCCCGATCCGCCTCCGGGTTGGGCGCTGCGCAATGCATCATCACCCTTTTTGAACAAATTCATATATTGCTGTTTGGTCAGTTCAGGTTCGCCCCGGGGGGGGCGGGTCTGGAACTCCCCTTGCCGGTTGAGGATGAACGCGGTGCCCGTTTTGCCCACCGTGAGGTTTTCCACCAACGTATTGAAGGCCACGAAATCGATGGTTGCCCGCAACAGCCATGGGCGACCGCCCCAATTGCGTTTGATGGTGACGATGAAATGGGGATGGCCGCGTAACCCCAGGAACACATCACTCACATAGCCGTGGGTCAGGATCGCCCGCTTGAACCACTCCGCATTGCTGTAATCGGCCCGCTGCAGCTCGAAGGGTCCGGCATAGGCCATTTGCCGGCCGGTTTCGTCGATCAGGCCGAGGTCCACGAAGACGAAACTGTACTCTTCCTGGAGGATGCGCAGCCGCTCCTGCAAGAACTGTTTGTCCTGTAACTCAGACAGGTCGAAACTGCGTGACAAATGACTGATATCATTAAGTTTTTGTTTTAGGAAGTAGTCGATGTTCTGTTTGTGTTTGAGGACGAGCTCCCCCAGGTGAGCGTGGACCATTTCGTTGGAAAAGATGTGGAACTGGTAGAGAATGATGCCACTGACCAGCACCATCGGCGCAAGTGAGACCAGGATGACGATAATGGCCATCCTGTAGCGGAGGCCTGAATAGGCAATGCTCCTACTGTCGGATTTGGATTCTTCAGCGCTCATTGGCCATTTCCCCACCTTCCTTGCCGCGCCATCCGGCCCATCATTCCAAATACCCTTGAAAACTCAAACACCATTATAAACCGTGTCAGGGGAGAATATCAATCGTGGGATATAACCCTTTCAGTTCTCCTTCGGGGTACGGCTGGATCAAGTTGAAAGAGATGCTCTGGCTCTGCTGGGCATGGCCGCGCTGGCAGGCGCCGTCACAATAGGCGCCGTTGGCTTCGAGAATGTGTTCGATGCGGTGCTGGAAACCCTCCACAAACATTTTGCCGTCCCCACTAAAGCGCATCGCCCCCCTTTGGAATGGGCCCGATACGGCCGCCAATTCCGACAACGGCGCACTGTTGGTGGCTACGTCCGCCTGGTTGCGGATAAATCCCCACACCAGGTGATCTCCAGGGATCGCCACCGGCCCGGCAAGGTCCACAATGGTGTGGGGCATCACAATGCTGCCGGCGCCAATGGAAAGGCGATGCTCAGAGGTACCTTGCAAGAAGCTGTTGAACCCAACGAACACTTTCTCACCCAACTCGGCATGGATAATTTTGGCGCCGTGGGCGGTGACGTTGTGGCCGTTGAGCCGGGAGTGCAGAATGTAGCAGTTCTCCTGGGCATTGGCGCCGTTGCCCATCCAACTGTTTTCGATATAGGCCCGCTGGGCGACCAGCACGTTGTTGCCGATCTGGGTTTTGGGCCTGATCACCGCGTAGCGGTTCAGGGACGCGCCTTCGGGAATGGAAAAAGGGCTTTCGAGGTTGACCACGTCGAAAATGCGTTGAAAATCCTCTTTGCGCTGTTCCACGAAGTCCATGAAAATTCCTTCGGGCGGTTTGCCGCTGTCGAAACGGATATAACGCTTGAGCACTTCCGGATCGTGGCGGTAGGCGAAGTCGAAATGATTGCCGTTGCGGACCCAAACGGTGCCGGCGGGCAGTTGCCGGTGGGTCAGTTCCCCCGCTTGAACGTACACATAGGCACCGATCACACAATCGTGCAATGTGGTCAGGTCCACGGTGCTGAACGGCCCCATAAAACATCCCTCCACGTCCGAGCCGTGGATATTGGCATAGTGGGTGGAGACCGTGTTCTGAATGATGAAATCCTCGAGGGTTTCCGGGTCGTGGGAGTTGCTGTGCACCAACGTTTTGATCAGGAAACTGTCTTTGATGCGGATGGTCTCGTCCTCGTGCAAGGGGATTTCGAACTCTTCGTACTTGAAAATATCCCCCTTGCGTTTGAGTTCATCCCCGCGGATATCGCTTTTATACAGGATCGAATCGGACACGTGACACTTTCCGAGAAAGTAGCTGCCCGACAGGTTGGAGCGGCTGAAATGGAAATTGAGCGGGTGATAGGGCGTGATGCCATAGAAGGCATAGAATTTCACCAGTTGCTGCCAGGGAATCAGGCCGCGGACATAGGGGCCCACGTCGAACAGGGGTTCCCTGAGGTTGACGTTGACCCGCTGGATGACCCGTTCCAGCAATTCATGCAGACGTTCCATGTGCGTGCCTCCGGAAATAATGTCAGGTGCCCAGGTAGACCGGCATGCCCATCAGCGGCCAAACCAGGATAATAAACAATCCCAGCACCGCTAGCAGCAGGATACTGGCAGGGACGCCGGCAGCAAAAAACTCACCGCTGGTGAACTGTTTGGAGCTGTAGGCGATGGCATTGGGCGCGGCGCCCACCAGCAGCAGGAACGGCATGCCGGCCACGGTCAGGGCTGCAAACAGGATCACCTCGCTGGCGACGCCCAGGTAGGGGGCGACCACCAGGGCCACGGGCAGCGAGATGGCGATGGCGGCCACATTCATGATGAAGTTGGTCATAACCAGGATAAAGAACGAGATGCCCATGACGAAAATGAACCAGTGGGAGTTCTTGAAAAAACCGAGCCAGTTGATGGCCAGCCACTCGGCCGCGCCGGTCTGCCACAGACAGAAACCGATGCTCATGGCCCCGGCGAACAGCAGGATGATGTTCCAGGGAATCAGTTCCAGATCCTGAATATCGAGGATGTTGAGCAGGAAAAACATGATGGTGGCCACCAGAATGACGGCCGACTTGTTGAACGGTTGCAAGGCTGGAACAAAGGATTGCAGGGATAAAAACAGGATGGCGCTCAAAACGATCAGGCTGGCCAGGATTTCCTTGCGGGACAGGGGCCCCATCTCATCGTTGAGCTGTTTGGCCTTTTCGCGCAAGCCGGGGATCCGATCCCGCTCGGGTTTGAACAATACCATGAAGAAGATCCACAACAGGAAGACCATAAGCCATCCGATGGGCGCCATGAAATAGCTCAGCTCGAAGAAGGAGACCTCCTTGCCTGCAATTTGGTTGTAAAAACCCAGTGCCACAATGCCCCGGGCGGCGCCCAGCAATGTGATGATACTGCCGGCCCCGGCCACGAAGGCCATGCCGATGAACAGCCCCTTGCCGAAGCGGGTGGGCTTGGTGTCGGTGGTGTAAAGAGAATAGATGGCCAGCAGCAGGGGGTACATGGTGGCGGCCACAGCGGTGTGGGCCATGATGTGGGTGAGCAGCGCGGTGACCACGAAACAGCCCAGATAGATGCGGCTGGTGCGTTCTCCCACGATCATCAACATTTTATAGGCCAGCCGTTTGGTCAACCCCACCTTGGTAAAGACCATGCCGATGGTCAGAGAGCCGAAAATGAAGAGTACCGAAGGGTCCATGAAATCTTTGAAGGCTTCGCTGGCGGGGCGGATGAAAAAGAGGGCCTGGACCACACCGATCAACAGCCCGGTCACACCAATGGGCATCACCTCGAAAACCCAGAACGTGCCGGCCAGCAGGAAGAGGGCCAGGGCGCCCTTGGCCTGCGGTGTCAGCTCAAAATGCTTGCCCATGGGATCAATTGCATCGGGCCAGGGGGGGGAGTAGTAGACCAGGATAAAAAGGCCAACCCCTAAAAAGAAAAATATCCAGCGTTTCCAATCGAAAGTGAATTTGTCTGTCCCATCAGTATACGACATGGACCTGTTCCTCCCTCACCCGACCAATGTAGCGCAGGTATTTAAATATGAAAAATTTGGATGGCGTGCATTCTCCTTCCACCAAAAACCGTTACGGCAAATTCCGCTGTCTTTAACGTAAAAGACAGTACGTAGCAATGTATAATATTAGCGCGTAAAGAATCGTGGCGAATCCGCTGCATTGGACCCAGCTCCCTTAAGCTGCAAATTGAAATGCTTTTCGAAAGGCCTACAGCTTATAGCCGATCATCCGCAAAAAGGACTTGCGCTTGGCGATATCCGCTTCCGTTTCGACGCCTTTGGGGCCAAAACCATCGATGACACCCAGGATGCCCCGGCCCTGATCGGTCTGGGCCACCACCACCTGCACCGGATTGGCCGTGGCGCAAAAAATGCGGCACACTTCGGGCACCGTTTTGAGGGTGTTGAGGATGTTGATGGGAAACATGTCCCGCATGAACAGGATGAAGCTGTGCCCGGCGCCGATGGCCAGGGCGTTTTGCTGGGCCAGAGTCACCAGGGCGGGGTCCGTGCCGCTGTGGCGCACCAGGCAGACGTCCGACGCTTCGCAGAAGGCCAGGCCGAATTTTGCATTGGGCACAGTGTTGACCACGGCTTCGTGCAGGTCCTCCACGGTTTTGATAAAATGGGAGTGGCCCAAGATAAAATTGAGTTGTTCGGGGTTTTCGACGGGGACGGTTTTAAGCTCCATTGGGATTCTCCTTGTTTTAGAAGTCGATCAATCCCGTATAGTTGCGCGGGGTGACGGCGGACAGCTCCGTCTTGATGGCAGGCGGTACATCCAGCGTATCGATGAACTGAGCGATGGCCCGGGCATCGATGGTGCCGTGGGTGCGGGTGAGGGCTTTCAGGGCTTCGTAGGGCGCGGGGTAGCCCTCCCGTCGTAAAATGGTCTGCAGCGCCTCGGCCACCACGGCCCAGTTGGCCTCCAGATCCTTGTCGATGGCGGCCGGGTTGAGTACCAATTTGGCCAAACCGCGCCGGATGGATTGGTAGGCAATCAGGGTGTGGGCCAGCGGGACCCCCAGATTACGGGTGACCGTTGAGTCGGTCAGATCCCGCTGCAGGCGCGAGATGGGCAGTTTGTCCGCCAGGTGGCTGAACAGTGCATTAGCCACGCCCAGGTTGCCTTCGGCATTCTCGAAATCGATGGGGTTAACCTTGTGTGGCATGGCCGATGACCCCACCTCATCCTTTTGGATGCGCTGTTTGAAATAGTCCATGGAGATATAAGTCCACATATCGCGGCACATATCGAGCAGGATGGTGTTGATCCGCCGCAGATTGTCGCAAA
>JAGTVD010000495.1 GCA_018224505.1 Desulfatitalea sp.
GCCCCAGGGTGGCATGGCGCTGATCGCACCCATGGAATGCCGCCGCAGCAAGGTGGTGAGCACCTTCCTCGAGGAATTGGTCGCGGCCGGTGACAATCCCGTCACCGCCGTGCACTATTTTGATCTGCGCGAAAGTATGCAAAACGGCGGCGGACCCGCCTGCCTGAGACTGCGCGTGGTATTGACGCAAAAGGAACTGGCGGCCATCCATCCACATGTCTTGTTCGACGACACGCTATATGCCCGCCTGGTGGCATGGGTGGATACCTGGTACCGGGATGTATTGCACCCCCGGGATTTGGCCGACCCCGCGCTGGCACAAGAATCCCTTGCAGCGCTGGCCGTGCTGGAAGATATCTTGCAGTTGAGGATTTGCTAAAGAAACCGGATATCATCTGGTTGCAGTCGGCGCCAGCGTCGGTCCTGCCGTGGTATCACCGATCATAAGGGTTCGCGTTTGCGAATATGCACCGGGCGCAGGGTCAGCAGCAGGGCCCAGGCAAGGAGCGATATAACGGTGACGATCCGGAACGAGAGCTGGTAGCTGCCGCTGAGGTCGAACAAATGGCCGGCCAGCAGGGGGCCGGCTGCCCCGCCGAGGGTGCCAAAAAAGACGACAATGCCAAAAAGTGTGCCGTGGTAACGAATGCCAAACCACTCGGCCACCAGAGGGCTAATGGCGGTAAAGAAACTGCCGTGGGCCAAACCATACAAGGCGCCAAAAAGATAGAGCATCCAGAGCTGGTGGGCGAACTGCAACCATACGAGATCGCCCAATAGCAAAAAGAAACAGACGCTCATGACGGGTTTACTGCCCCTTCGATCGATGATCAGGCCGCTGACGAAACGTCCCAGCATGCTCACCGCGCCGATGGTGGAGAGGACCCCGGCGGCCTGAATGGGGGGGATGCCTGCATCGCGGGCATGAGGGACGATATGCAGCATGATAATCATCAGGCAGAAGACAAGGAACATATTGACCAAGCAGATGGTCCACAATTGGACCGTTCTGAATGCCCGGGACAAGGGGATGCCGGGGTCGGTTTCCGGCGCTGCGAAATCACCGCCAGCGTTCACCGGCCGGCTTTTCAAGCCCGGTGCGCCAGGGTCGCGGCGCAGCAATTGGGCCATGAGCACCAAAATCAAGGCGACTCCGACACCAATGATCCCTATGGCCCATCGCCACCCGTAAAGGAGGATCAGGGTGCCGGCGAGCAGCGGAATGGCGAACTGGCCGGCGCCTGTGCCCACCTTCACAATGCCGGTCATGAATCCGCGGCGATGGGAGAACCAGCGGGCGATGGTGGTCAAGGCAATGACATCGATGGCGCTGAGACCCATTCCGAATATGATGCCGTAGAAAAGGTAGAGTTCCCAAAGGGTGGTCACCCGGGCCATCAGGAGGCAACCCAGCCCCAGCAGCAGGGCCGCGACCGACATGAGCCGGCGTGGCCCGAAACGGTCGTTCAATCGGCCGACTATTATGCCAAAAAGACCCATGCTGAGAAAGGCTGTCGAAGATGCCCCGGATATGGCGGCCCGGGACCAGCCGAACGCCTCCATCAGCGGGTTGAAGAAAACTCCGAAAGCAATATAGGTGCCTATCCCGAGCGCTTGGATGCTGAAACAGATGGCCGTAATAAGATAGGCATAGGCGGGTTGCTGGGGGGATTGATTCGGCATGGCTTTCCTTGTCGGATAAGATGTGTTCACGCGACATGTTGTTGGGCACCTGTGCGCGGCGTATAGACCTCCTTCAGAAAAGGCTGCGTCGAATAAGCAAATGTGAACTGATCTCAATATGGCCAATTTTCATTTTGTTTTCAATACGAATACCCTATCCGGCCCGATTCTCTTTTTATGGCCGGTATTGCCGGTTTCGGTTTCAGTGTTTAGATTCTTGCCCAACATTTTATTCAGCCTGTTATTACAGAGGGCGGCAATAATCGACTCAATCGGATGCTGGAGGGCGCCATGGCCGACAATGACAAGATAGATATGGAACTCACCCGCAGGGGTGAAGGATTGTTGCCCGGATTGCTGGGTATAGAGGTCCTGTCCGTAACCGGTCAGGAATCGGTGATGCGGATGAAGGTCCGGCAGGCGCTGCTGGCGCCCAATGGCTATCTGCATGCCGCTTCGGTGATCGGTCTGGCGGATACGGCCGCCGGGTACGGCACCATCGCCGGTCTGCCTAAGGGCGCCAAGGGATTTACCACCATCGAGCTGAAGAGCAACTTCAGCGGTACGGCGCGCGAGGGCACGCTGCTTTGCACAGCCCGTCCCATTCACAGCGGCCGCATGACCCAGGTCTGGGACGCCCGGGTGGCGCATGTGGAAACCGACAAAATCATCGCCCACTTTCGCTGCACCCAGATGATCCTGTTCGATGCGCTCAACGATTGCTTGAGCTGATTGTGTGTGCACTGGATCCGTCAGAAACAGCCATGGCTCTGATCGCAAAAGACAACGGCAACCAGGTACCTGGTATAAACACCTGCCGAGGCGCTTCGAGACGACCACCGGGATTCCGGGTTTATCAATTGTGCCCAATGCGAGTAGCGTGATATAATCCCGAGAAACGACACACGAGGGGTACCCATCATGGCGATGTACA
The DNA here is from genome assembly GCA_018224505.1 of Desulfatitalea sp. Taxonomy (GTDB): domain Bacteria; phylum Desulfobacterota; class Desulfobacteria; order Desulfobacterales; family Desulfosarcinaceae; genus Desulfatitalea. The sequence goes on from JAGTVD010000495.1 coordinate 2,618, forward strand.
AGGACGACAGATTCAGCGCAGCAATGAATATGATCCAGGTCACACCGGAAAATTACACCATGTTAACGCCTGCAATGATAATGCACGTTTATGAAGTGATTGCCGAAGCTGAAAAGCAGATAAGAGCAAAAGAGCAATCTTCATCCACCTGATCAATCCACCCCGCAGGATGCGATAAAGGCATCGGCCTATGCAATGGCGCTTTACATGTCCCGCACCCGGTTGTCCACATTCGTTTCGGCGCTGATCAATTCGTCGCTCAGCCTGGAGATGACCTCTGCATTCTGATTGTGTTTTATGAACAGGACAAGGTCGCGCAAGGGAATCAATGCGTTTATGTTTTTTCCAGATGCCCGCCTTGGAAGTTACTACCGGTGTGGTAGCGGTATGTTCCGATGATTTATAGAGGTCATATCGACGGTTCAAAACCTTGAAAAGTGGTCATCATGCCACTGGTAATCTTGTTGGGGGTGCCCATATGATTCAAAAAGTTCAAGGAGCGAAGGTGGACACGTGCGCCGGAGCGCAGTCAACTTCCTCTGACCCTGGCAACACCCTGAACCAGGCTGTCGAAGAGCGTATCAAGGAACTGGATTGTATTTTTGCCATTTGCGAGGCAACCGCGAATTCAAGCGCTTCATTCGATGAGACAATACAAAATATCACCGATAAAATCCCTATGGGTTTCAAAAATCCCGAGAACACTTGTGCTTGCGTTACTGTTTTGAACAAGGTTTTCAGCACTGCCAACTTCCAATCCTGCCCATGGCAACTTGAGACCGAACTCGTGGTGAGCGGTAAGATGGCCGGGAGGTTGGAAATCGGCCATCGAAAGGCCCGGCCGGACGAAACCGACCCCTTCCTGGATGAGGAAAGGAAACTGCTCCGGGCAATTGTCGCGCGCATTGAATTGGAAGTTGCAAATCATTTTCTCAAAAATTCCTTCCGGGAATCAGATCATCGATATCGAAATCTCGTTGAAAATGCACTAGTTGGCATATTCCAAACCAATATCAGGGGAGACCTGCTATATGCCAACAGCACGTATCTTCGCATTTTAGGGTATCAGAATCTGCAGGAAGCGATGTCCGCAGGTGCTTTCAATGGATATCGCGATTTGGATGAACGCCGCTCTATAATTGAGGCTTTAAAAGAGTCAGGTAAAATCAACGCCTTTGAAGTGAAGTGCATTACGGTTAAAGGGGATCCAATTGTCGCTTTGCTCAACGCCACTTTGGAAGCGGATGTCATCACCGGGATGCTGATGGACATCACAGAACGCAAACGAACCGATGCGGCTTTGATCACAAGCGAGATGCGGTTGTCCGAGGCCCAGCGCATTGCTCAGATAGGAAGTTGGGATTGGGATGTCGGCACCGGAGAACTTCGCTGGTCGGAAGAAGTCTATCGCATATTCGGGATCGCGCCTGGGGCGACACGCGTCACCTATGAATCTTTTTTGGCATTGGTCCATCCCGACGATCGTCAGTCGGTTCAGGATGCGTTGGATCGATCTTTAGCGGATCCGGTCAATACCTATTCCATCGATCACAGGGTTGTCCGGGCGGATGGTGCTGAGTGCGTGGTTCATGAAAGAGGGGAAGTCATCTTCGACAAGCATCGGCGACCGGTCCGCGTGATGGGAACGGTTCAGGATATCACGGCACGCAAGCAGGCAGAAGTACATCTCCGGGCCGCACTCGATGCGATCAAAACCCTCAAAGACAAGTTGGAAGCCGAGAACATCTACCTGCGGGACGAGATGGAATTGAAAGACGGGTGCGGGGACATTGTCGGCACCAGCGATCCCATCAAATACGCCATGCACAGGATCCGACAGGTCTCTCGAATGAATACAACCGTGACGCTTACCGGTGAGACAGGCACCGGAAAAGGTGTTTTTGCGCGCTTCCTTCACCGTGAGAGTAACCGCAGGGACAAGCCGTTTGTGAATGTAACGTGCGTCAGCCTGCCGGCGAATCTCATTGAAAGCGAGTTGTTCGGTAGGGAAAAAGGCGCCTTTACCGGCTCCAGCGCACGGCAGATCGGCCGCTTTGAGCTTGCCCATGGCGGCACGATTTTTCTTGATGAAATCGGCGAACTGCCGATTGAACTCCAGCCAAAATTGCTGCGCGTGATCGAGGACGGCGAGTTCGAGCGTCTCGGCAACCCGCGGACCATCAAAGTGGACGTTCGGGTGATCGCATCCACCAACCGCAATCTTGAGGAAGAAATTGCATGCGGTCGGTTCAGAAAAGATCTTTTCTACCGGCTTAATGTCTTTCCTGTGACGCTCCCGC
>JAGTVD010000496.1 GCA_018224505.1 Desulfatitalea sp.
CCGCTTTTCATGGGGGCTCCTTTCTTTTGGGCGTGATCCATGTACCGGAACCGGTGATGGTTGGGGATTGTATGACCTAAAGCGGGGGTTGTGTCAATTGGGGGGTTGGTTGGTTGAACGGTTGGTTGGTTGAACGGTTGGTCGGTTGGTCGGTTGGGCGGTTGGTCGGTTGGTCGGTTGGGCGGCTGGGCGGTTGGTCGGTTGGGCGGTTGGTCGGTTGGGCGGCTGGGCGGTTGGTCGGTTGGTCGGTTGGGCGGTTGGTCGGTTGGGCGGCTGGGCGGCTGGGTGGTTGGTCGGTTGGTCGGGTGAGCGGTTGGGCGCCTGGGCGGTTGGGCGGCTGGGCGGTTGAGTGGCTGGGCGGTTGGTCGGTTGAGTAGTTGGTGTATGGGTGGGTGTGGTGGTGGGATGAGCGTCTGTGGGAGCGGCTTCCAGCCGCGATAGGGACGCACGGTGCGGCGCGGGCGCGGCAATGCCGCCCTAAGTTTTGCCTTTGTTATCAGTGTGTCAAGATTTTTGACAGATGGTGGGGTGGGATCCTGGGTCGGGCGGGCGCGATGATCTCTTTTGAGCCTTTGTTAACAGCCAGTTAGCGATATGGATGGAACGGGTTGCATTCGGGCACGGGGTTTGCTCTGGCATTATCGACGCGCGGCGCACAAGTTTTGCCGCCGATCCATTCATATAACGATAGAAGGGATTCAGATGATGACGCTTCAAAATACATTCCCCACACTCACCGCGCAAGAAGCGGTAGCTTTTATTCCCCATGGCGCAACGGTCGCATTCAGCGGGTTCTCGCCGGCAGGATCCGCCAAGGAGGTTCCCCTGGCCATCGCCGGCCATGCCCGCAGGGAGCATGCGCAAGGGCGGCCGTACCAGATCCGGGTGCTGACCGGGGCATCCAGCGGCCGGTGTATCGATGAGGAATTGGCCGGGGCTGAGGCCATTTCCTGGCGCGCCCCCTATCAGGGGGGGAAATCGCTGCGCCGCCAGATCAATGCCCAGCAGACCGAATATGTGGACATGCACCTTTCCCACGTGCCCCAGATGGCGGCCTGGGGGTTTTTCGGCAAGATCGATCTGGCAGTGGTGGAGGCCACGGAAATCACCTCCGATGGGCGGGTTTATTTGACCAGCTCCATCGGCGCATCGCCCACCTATTTGAAATTTGCGGAGCGGGTGATCATCGAATTGAACCGCAGCCACTCGCCGCGGCTCCGGGAACTGGCCGACATCATCGTCCTGCCGCCCCCGCCGCACAGAAATCCCATTCCCGTTCATGATCCCATGACCCGCATCGGGGTGCCCTATGCGGTGGTGGACCCCAAAAAGGTGCTTGGGGTGGTTGAGACCGACAGTTGCGATGATGTGGAAGCGTTCAGTGTCGTCAATGACGATGTCGCCCGCATCGGGCAGCATGTGGCGGAATTCCTGTTGCAGGAGTGGGCTTCGGGCCGGATCCCGAAAGACTTTCTGCCGTTGCAGTCCGGCGTCGGCAATATCGCCAATGCCTTGATGGCGGCGCTCGGTGATTGTACCGACCTGCCCGCCTTCTGGATGTACAGCGAGGTCTTTCAAGATGCCCTGGTGACGCTGATGGAAAGCGGCCGCCTCCTGGGCGCCAGCGCCACCAGTTTGACCGTGACGACCCCCCGGTTGAAACATTTGATCGACAACCTGGATTTTTTCGGATCGCGAATTGTCCTGCGCCCCCAGGAGATCTCCAACCATCCGGGCATCATCCGGCGCTTGGGGGTGATCAGCATGAACACCGCCCTGGAAGCGGATATCTACGGCAATGTGAATTCTTCCCACGTGTACGGCATGGACATCGTCAACGGCATCGGCGGCAGCGGCGAGTTCACTCGCAACGGATACCTGTCGCTGTTCATGACCCCGTCCACGGCCAAAGGGGGCCATATCTCCGCCATCGTGCCCATGTGTCCGCACATCGACAACAATGAGCACTCCGTGCAGGTGCTGGTCACCGAACAGGGCTTGGCCGATCTGCGCGGCCTCGGGCCGGTCCAGCGGGCGCGGCTGATCATCGACAAATGCGCCCACCCGGCCTACCGTGACTACCTGCACGCCTATCTGGCCGAAGCGCGCACAGGCCACATCCGCCACGACCTCGCCCGCTGCTTCGAACTGCACCGGAACCTGTTGGAAAAAGGCACGATGCGGCCCGAGGGGGGCGTATAGGACCATCCAAACGCCACTGTGTACCCATCATGGCGGCATACCTGGCAGTTGCCCTGCAAACCGGGCCTTGCAGAATGGCCGGGCAACACTTCTTGTATTTTGGGTGGGCATCGATAATCCGGAAGGAACAGCGTCATCCCCGTCCCCATCGGGTCGGGGATGACGCATGCAAACAATCACACCTTATTCTCCCCAGGTAGCGGGGAGACGGATTAGAAAGTGCGCGACAGCGTAAAGACGACGCGATCACCGCCGAGATCGCCGAAGAAGCTTCTCTCGGTCGTGTTGTGGTAGCTCAGATCAAGGCCGAATCCCACCAGGGTGGTGGAAAGGCCGACGCGCCAGTGGTAGTAGTCGTATCCATCCTTGCCATCCAGCCCGGCGCCGTTGCCCGTGGTTTTGTCGCCTTCGAGGTCAAAATAGCCGGCTTCGAGGCCCAACCCCAGATTCAAGGGCAGGACCAGGTCGAGGGTGGCGTTGCCGTAGTGCAATTTGCCGTCCTCGCCCCAATAGTCCGGGGAGAAGGTGTATCCGACGCCCAGGGTGGGGCTCAGGGGCAGTTGGTCGAAGGTGTAGGCCAGGGTGGCCACGAATTCCCAATAGTTCCACTCCGCGCCAGCGTCATCGGCGCCCGGGTAGTGGTAGTAGTTGGCTGACGCGCTGTAGTCGAACCCGCCAAGCGTATTGGCATATCCGGCGTAGTAGCCCAGTTCGAGGTCATTGGAGGACTCGCCGCTGTGCCAGCTGCTGCCCCAGATACCCAGGAACACACCGCTGGAGTGAAAGTAGTCGATGGTGCCCTGCAGGGCCGGGTTTTCGTTCGAAGCGGAAACCCCTCGTGACACGTAGTCCGTTGTCAGGTAGATGGTGGCGCTGAAATTGTCTTTGTCAAAAATACCGCTTTGGGCATACGCGGCGCCTGAGGCGGCCAGCAAGACAACCAGCAAAATTCCGACAATTTTTTTCTTCATTTTTCTCCTCCTGTGTTCCAATAGTGAGTGTGAACAGATAGATATTCCCGGTCAAAGGGGTATCCTCGAGCGCGCCGGCCGCCGCGGCCTTTCGGGATGAAAGGGCGCCGGCCGTCTTCTCCGACTCCGGACCATCGCTGCCATCGCTGGTGCGCCGGGACCGGAAGGGGGAAGACGCGCGGGTTGGGCCGCTGGATTACTTCATGATTTTTCCCCGCCGTGGATGTAGTACGGGGCCTGGGAGGGCGCTAAAGGCGTGTTGCCCAGGATGGTGTCCGCCGCTTTCTCCGCGATCATCATCACCGGCGCATAGATGTTGCCGTTGGTGATGTGCGGCATGACGGATGCATCCACGACGCGCAGGTTCCGGACGCCGTGCACTTTCAGATCGGCATCCACCACCGCCATGGCGTCGTTGCCCATCTTGCAGGTGCAGCTGGGGTGGTAGGCGGATTCGCCTTCACGCCCCACAAAGTCCAGAATCTCCTTGTCCGACTGGACCTTGTCGCCGGGAGCGAGTTCCGCGCCGCGGTATTCATCGAAGGCCTGCTGGGTCATGATCCGGCGCGTGGCGCGGATGGCATCCACCCAGTCCTTGCGCTCCTGTTCCGTGGACAGGTAGTTGAACTTGATCTTTGGATAGACCATCGGGTCGGCGCTGTGGATCTTCACTGTTCCGCGCACGTCGGTGTTCATCGGTCCCACGTGCACCTGGTAGCCATGCCCGCCCTGGGCGACCGATCCGTCGTAGCGGATGGCGATGGGCAGGAAGTGGTACTGCAGATTCGGGTATTCGAGCTGATCGTTGGACCGGATGAATCCGCCGGCTTCAAAATGGTTGCTGGCGCCGATGCCTTTGCGCTGGAACAGCCACTGGGCGCCGATCAGCGGCTGGCGCCACCATTTCAGCGCGGGGAATAAGCTGACCGGCTGCTTGCAGGCGTACTGCACATAGACTTCCAGGTGGTCCTGGAGGTTTTCGCCCACGCCGGGAAGATCCCGCACTACGGGGATGCCCAGGGTTTTGAGTTCTTCGGCATTGCCGATGCCCGAAAGCTGAAGCAGGGATGGCGAATTGATGGCGCCGCCGCAGCAGATGATCTCCCCGCCGGACACCTTGAATTGCTTCTTGCCGCGCGCATACGCGACGCCCACGGCCTGGTTGCCTTCGAAAAGGATACGGGTGGCGTGGGCCCGGCAGACGATACGGAGGTTGGCGCGGTTCTTGACCGGATGCACATAGGCCCGGGCCGCATTCCAGCGGCGGCCGCGGTAGCAGGTGCGGTCAAAGGGGCCGAAGCCTTCCTGCTGGTATCCGTTCACATCCTTGGTAAGCGGGTAGCCGGCCTGCTGCACGGCTTTGAAAAAGGCATCGAACAGCGGGTTGTCGCATTCGGGGGAGGTCAGGTAGAGCGGTCCTGCAAAGCCGTGGTGCTCGTCCGCGCCTTTTAAGCGGCATTCGAATCGCTGGAAATAGGGCAGGCAGCGGGCGTAGTCCCAATTCTCCAAACCCGGTTCCCGCGACCATTTTTCATAATCCAGGGGGTTGCCGCGAATGTAGATCATGCCATTGATACAGCTCGAGCCGCCTAAAATTTTGCCGCGCGGCTGGTATACCCGGCGGTTGTGCATCCAGGGCTCGGGTTCTGATTCGTACCACCAGTTGTACATGCGGCCGGCCAGGGGATAGGTCAGCGCTGCGGGCATATGGATGCGGAAATCCGCTTTGAAATCCGGCAGCCCGGCTTCGAGCACCAGCACCCGGTTTTCCGGGTTGGTGCTCAGCCGGTTGGCCAGGACGCTCCCGGCCGATCCGCCGCCGATGATGATGTAGTCATAATGCTTTTTGAACATGGTCACTCCTTGCAACGTTCTTTAAAAATGAAACGTAGGGTCGGTTCAGCCTATTGCACCGCTTTGGCCGGGCAATGGGAGCTGCATGCGCGGCACTGCGTTCAGTCCCAACCGTTCAAGCGTTTGTGCCGTGGGACGGCCTTCTTCGTCCCAGCCCCGGGCGCGGTAATAATCGGCGCGCATGCGGGCCATATCCGCTTTGCTGATGCGTTGACCCTTGTGCGGCCCGCTGGGCAGCGGCTCTTCGACGAAACGCCTCGGCAGGCGGTCGTCCGCGGCTCGGAACCCTTCGCGCCAATTGAACAGCCGGACCTGGTTCCAGATGCGCTCGCCCAACGCATTGAAGAAGTCTGCTTCCACGGCTCTGCCGGTGGCGGCGGCCAGGAGCCGGGCGTAGATTTCGGCGGGAATGGCGAAAGCCCCGAAGTCGCATTTGACCAGGGCATCGGTGCCGGCCAGGAAATCCTGCTCGCCTTTGAGGATCTCCGCCTTGCCTTCCAGGGTGTGGGCTTCCACCGATCGGCCTTTGTATTGGCGGCCCCCGACCTCATAATTGATCATGAATCCGCGCTGGTGGCAGCCGCCGCGGTCGGCCGTCATATAAGCCAACCCCATGCCGGGTGTGCCCCGCGGTCCCCAGGCCGGGCTTTCCAGCCCTTTGACATGTTGGGCGTACCGGTCCGTCCCCTGCCCCAGGATTTCGCTGGCGCGTTTGACGCCCAGGGAGAGCAGACGCCCCAATTCATTTTCCTGCAGTGCCATGGCGCGCAGCAGATATTCCGCGCCCGCCACACTGCCGAAGTCGAAGCGGATGCCGTCGGGTGCCTTGATGACGCCTTTTTGGGCGGCCTCGAAGGCAAACCCGATCACGCCGCCGGCGCTCATGGAATCGATGCCGTAGGCGTCGCACAATTTGACCAGGTGCGCCACCGCGCGCACGTCATGGATGTCGAGATTGGATCCCATCAGGGCGGCGGATTCGTACTCCACGATATCGGTGATCTGGTGCGCGTACTTGCCCGTGCGAACCGCGCCCATCTGGCTGCAGCGGATGGGGCAGCCGAAACAGGCGGCCTTGCCCAGGAACAGGTGCTTGTACTGGCCTTGGTCCCCGAGCTGGTCGGCCTTGGGGTCCACCTGGTCCGAATAGTTTTTATAGGTTAGCAAGCCGACTTCGGAGGCCCACGGGACGCTGGCGCTGGTGCCGCCATAGGTCAGTGTCCGGCATACGTCGCTTTCGGCAATGGCGGCGTCGGCCTGGCGGCAGGCGTCTTTGAAAGTGGGCATGTCGTGGATCTTCACCAACCGGGACCCTTTGACGGCCACGGCCTTGAGGTTTTTGGCGCCCATTACGGCTCCGGCGCCGCCGCGACCGGCCTGGCGGTTGTATTCGCAGCTGATGAGGGCGAACGGCAGCCGGTTTTCACCGCCCTGGCCAATGGTGACCACCATGGCTTCGGGTTCGCCCAGCGCTTTTTTGATCGCTGCGTTGGCCGCCAGGGCATCGGTGCCCCAGATCTCTTCGGCCGGGCGAAATGCCACGGCGTCGTCACTGATCCAGAGGTAAAGCGGCGTGTCGGCTCTGCCGGTGATGATGATGCCGTCGTAGCCCGCATACTTGATCTCCGGGCCGAAGCGGCCGCCGAAGTACGAATCCAGAAAGGTGCCGGTCAGCGGGGATTTGGTCACCACGCAGGCCCGCATGGCAGGGGCGGCGGTGGCCGTAAGCGGCCCGGTCAGGAACATGAGCGGGCATTCGGGATCAAGGGGGTCCAGGCCCGCCGGCGTCAGGTCGTGCAGCAGTTTGGCGCCGAAGCCCTTGCCGCCCACAAAGGCGGACCGCAGCCATGGCGGCGTGTCCGATACCTGGCAGGTGCGGTTGGACAGGTCCACCCACAACAGTTTTCCCATCTCGCTGCTTGCCATCATGCGTCCTCCTCATGGGCAGCGGGTGCACGGTGCCGAACGCGTTCCAAAGCCCCGGTGGGGCAGGCGGCCACACAGGCCGGATGGCCGCCGCACAGATCGCACTTGACCGATTTCTTCAGGTCCGGGTCGACCCCCACAAC
>JAGTVD010000497.1 GCA_018224505.1 Desulfatitalea sp.
CAAATCTGGCTGCACCAGTCAAAGCGTTTTTAAAGAGCATACATGCAGTTTCTGGCCAAAAAATGGCTGGTTTCATAACGCATCGCGCCGCGGCCTATCCGGACCAGGACATGGACGGATTTACAGAGCCAATAAAATCAGCTTGCAAGGGAAAAAGTATTGAATACAAGGGGTGTTTTGACTGCCAAGGAGCGCTGACCGAATCCTTGCATTCCAGAGTGCAAAAGAAGCTTAATTTATCGGACGAGCAGTGGGCGGATATGGTCAAGCAGATGGCCGGTCACCCCAACAAAGAAGACATGGAGAAAGCTAAAACGTTTGCCAAAACGGTTTTGGCTGATTAAAATTCCTTACATACGGGGCTGATGAATCTGAATGGTAGGAATTTCAAAAAAACGCACGATTGAAAAACCTGATCATTCTGCTTAATAGAAGTTCGGCAACTGAAAGTGAGGTCAGGATGGATTTTCGCTAACCTATCTTCGCGTTATACGGTGCTAGGGGGAAACATATTCTAATTTCCTGTTTGAGGATACTTACCCATCAAGTGAATTAGAAGATCTACCCGGCATATTTAATAGCAAGGAAAACGTTCTTAGTACGGTTTAAGGGGCGGCATATTCCGGGGGAGAACCCGGCTATGGTCGCCCACCTTGAACTACAATCGCCGGTTGTGCCGGTAGTGTTATGGATAAAATCGCATGGGCAATACCTTCATTGAGTTGCTCGAAATATTTCGCAGAGGGAAACGCTCCGTTTTCAGCCTGGGGCCTTTTTTGCCCATCGAGATATTGTGGCAGCAAGGCTGGTGCTTTAATCAGATTCTACAAGGGGGCGCGCCTATGGCACTGGCGGCCCTGACCAAACTGAATCTGGGATTTGAATCCACAGTGCTGCCCTTTGACCTTAATGTGGAAGCTGAGGTGCTCGGGGCGCCCGTTCGCTACCACGAAGAACAAGATGGTATACCAATTTATCCAACCATAGCCCAAAAGGTCGTGGGCGATGCGGATGACATTGTTGTTCCGGAGGATATCGGTCCGATCGGACGAATCCCCCTTATCAACTCGGCCATCTCTAAAACCAGGGCAATGGCCGACGGCCGAGGAGCGGTAGGGGCCTTTGTCACCGGCCCGTTCACCCTGGCCGGCCAGATAATGGACATGGACAAAATGCTCGTCATGACGATGAAGCAGCCCGAGGCATTCTGTGCAGTTCTGGCAAAGCTGTCTCAAACGATAATCGCTGTGCGGGATGCCTACGTGCGGGCCGGAGCCCAGTTCATCGTAGTGCAGGAAGGTGGGGTTGCGGCTATATCCCCGAAACTTTTCTCAAGGTTGGTTTTACCTTTTTTACAGGACATCCTTTGTGAAAAACAGGTGCCCCACATTTTATTCCTCGCCGGGAATGCCGACCGGTATATTGGGCAAATGCCTCAGTGTAGGGCCGATGGTCTGAGTGTGGATCAGTCCTGCGATTTGGACAAGGTTCTGGGTCTGGTACCTCGGGATCTGCCACTTGCGGCTGTCATTGGCAGCAACACCATGCTGGCTCAAGCAAGCCCGGACGAGATCAGCGCTACGGTCCGTTTTTTTCTAGACAAAGGTCTTTCCATAGTCCTGCCACCGGCGGATATCTATCCCCCGGCGAAAATCGAAAACATAATCGCCTTTGCAGATGCGGCACGATCTTATCCAGGTCCACCGATTGCTTGGAACGGGGGGTCGCAATGACATCCGATGTGAACATCCCTTTGCTCATCTCCTGCGGGATCCTGCGCGAAGAGATTCTCGCTTTGAAAAGGCAGGGCCGAATCATTGCACACACCCACTTTTTAAGTTCACGGCTGCACTCCCATCCACAGCATCTCGGAAAGGCCCTATCTGCAACAATGGCTTTTTACCGCCCGAAATTCGGGCAGCAGGTAGTCGTTGTTTATGGGGATGCGTGTCTGGGCTTCAATGGTGAAATGGCCCGCCTGGTATCAGACTTCGGAATGACCAAGGTGTCAGCTGTCAACTGCATTGATTGTCTTTTGGGCGGGCGTGGCCGACTTCTGGAGATCGACCCCGGGCATCGTTACTTTTTCCTTAACCGAGCCTTTCTCCAGTTTGGCCGCAGATTATTTAATAAAGATCCAGCAGCGGTCCGAGAGCAATTCAAAATGCTTTCCGCCATTGTACCCATCGACTCCATGGGCGATCTAAATGTCCATTGGAATGAGGTGCGACATGTCAGCGAAGTTACCGGCTTGCCGCTGAAGGAGGTGCTTGATGTGGGACTGGACGGGGTTGAAAAGGTCCTTGCTGAAGCCGTTCAGTTAGAATCAGTTCGGTGCTATGCCAGGTTGCAATTTGACCCGTGATCCTGTAGAAAACTAAAAATTGCCTCCGGGATTCCGGCGCCAGGCCCATCGCCCATAACCCTATAATTTAACGCCATGATCCCAGAAAAGGATGTTGCATGAAACGCGTCGCCGAGTTGGAACGGAAAACCAAAGAGACCCAAGTGCGGGTCCGGTTGGCCATTGATGGTGACGGCCACTGCGAGTTGGCCACTGGTATCGGGTTCTTCGATCACATGCTCACACTGATGTGCGTGCATGGCCGGATGGATCTCTCGGTGGCCGCCGAAGGGGATATCGAGGTGGATTATCACCACACGGTGGAGGATGTTGGGTTGGTGCTGGGAGACGCCCTGCATCAGGCCCTTGGGGAGCGTAAAGGGATCACGCGCTATGGGTATGCCGTCATACCCATGGACGACGCCCTGGCCAAAGTGGCGGTCGATCTCTCCAACCGGCCCTATTTGCAAATGCGTACACCCGACCGGATACCCCGGCAAAATGATTTCGACCTGCCCCTAGCAACGGAGTTTTTCCGGGCATTTGCCCAAAAGGCCGGCATGAACCTGCACATCGAGATTGCTTACGGCGACAATTGGCACCACATGATCGAAGCGGCTTTCAAGGGGCTCGGACGCGCTTTGCGACAGGCAACGGCGCTGGACAAAGGGGTGGTTGGCATTCCTTCCTCAAAAGGGACTTTGTGATTCAATTTCCGCCACATGGCGGATGGGACCGGGGCTGGACCGCCAATCCCCGGCAAGGTCACGCCCGGGCGGCAGTTCTCGTTATAAGGCTTCAAACTATTTGGAATTAAAAGCGATTGTGAGATTTCCGGCTGTTTTTGGTCCTCCGGAGGTGGCGTCACCGAAATTGATGATTATATTCGCCAATCAGGGTGGTAAAAGCGACCGCTATGAGGATCACGATGCCGATCGTGCCGTAAGGTGGCAGCTGTTAGCAGGCAGGGGCAGCCTGAAGCCGGTCAGCCGGTTATGCGCGCACGGCAGGCTTGACATTATGGGCCTGTTTAAGTACATTCACAAATTTCATACAGGCGAGGTGCGAAACATGCTCTTAATTCATAACAATTCCTTTATTCCAGCCGGATGTCAACCCATATGACCATAGTCTGCGTATGGCCGTGATGCGCCGTTAGGCACCGCGGATGTTCCTGCCTTGGCCGTTGGCCGTCTCCAACGCGTTCGACAACATGGAGGGCGCTCTTTTTGGTATATTCGATCCCTGAAGAGACCATTAAACGCATTAAAAACACTGCTAATATTGTCGATGTGGTCGGTGAGCACGTGGTGCTCAAGAAGGGGGGGCGCGACTTTCTCGGCTTGTGTCCGTTTCACACCGAAAAGACGCCGTCGTTCACGGTCAGTCCGGACAAGCAGATGTTCTACTGTTTCGGATGTCACGTTGGTGGTACGGTTTTTACCTTTTTGATGCAGTTGGAGGGACTCTCGTTCACGGATGCCGTGCGGACGGTGGCCGGCAAGTATGGCATCGAAGTGCCAATGGCGAACATGACGCCGGGGCAACGGACCCGGTTATCGGAAAACGAGCGCATTCTGGCTGTCAACGAGACGGCGATGCGCTTTTTTCAACGGATGCTCACCGATTCGGCGGAAGGCGCGCAGGCGATGAGCTACCTGGTGGGTCGCGGGATGACCCGTAAAATCATCGATAAACACCAGTTGGGATACGCTCCCAACCGTTGGGATGGGCTGACGCGCCATCTTGAAGCGCAAAAAGTCCCTCCCGATCTGTTGCGGACAACCGGTTTGTTGGTGCCCCGCAAGGATAACAAGGGCCATTATGACCGCTTTCGGGATCGCGTGATATTTCCGATCCTCAACCTCAGTCAGCAGGTGATCGGTTTTGGTGGCCGGGTGATGGGCGATGGGATGCCCAAATACCTGAACTCGCCGGAAACACCGGTTTACAACAAGCGCCGCTGCCTTTACGCGCTGGACAAGGCCAATCGAGCGGCCCGTTCCAAGGGCAAGGTCTACGTGGTGGAAGGCTATTTCGACGTCCTGGCCATGCACCTGTTCGGTCTCGACAACACGGTGGCAACCCTGGGCACAGCCTTGACGCCCGAGCATGTGCAGTTGCTCAAGGGAATGGTAGGGCGGTCGGGCCAGGTGATCCTGGTGTTCGATTCCGACCAGGCCGGCATCAAAGCCGCCCAGCGCAGCGTAGGCGTTTTCGAAGCGGGGTTTCTTGATGCGCGCATTCTGGTTTTGCCCCGGGGGTATGATCCCGATCTTTACTTGCGGGAACATGGCCCTGATGATTTTCTCAAGGCAGCCGATAATGCCCTCGGCATGATCCCGTTTATCATCGAGATGGCTGTAAGCGTGCACGGCCTCACATTAGAAGGCAAAATTAAAGTGGTGGATGAAGTGCAAGGGTCGCTGGCGGCAGTGCAGGATTCTGTGGCCAGGGCACTGTATGTGAAACAGTTGGCCGAACGACTCGATATCGACGAGACGGCTATAATGAATAAAATTCGTCAGGTGGCCGGCTCCGCGTCGGGCCCTGCGGCTGTGGCACCGGCCGATGCACCGGCCACGACCATGGCCGGCAGCGGTCGTCTCGAGCGGCAGATCATTGCCATGATGTTGCACTACCCTGCCATGATGCCTGAGATCATCGGGCGCAATGTGGTGGATGATTTCGAGGATGAACAGTGCAAAGCCATCGCACGGATGGTGATGGGGCGGGCCCATGGGGAAACAGAAAGTGCCGAGGATCAGATATCGCTGGTGGCGGATCCTGATGCCAGCAGCTTTCTGGCCCAACTGGCGATCGGTGAGAGCCACTGGGATCGTCAAGGGTGTGAGCGGCTGCTGGTGCAATTCGAGAATCGACGGCAGCGGCGCGAGCGGGAGACGCTGCAACGCCGGATTGAAGCAGCTGAAAAAAACAACGATATGGATTTGCTTGCAAAACTGTTGATGCGTAAACAACAGCAGGCGGGTAGGGGATTGACCAACTTGTAGGGCGCTGGAGGCTCATTCCAATGGCAGTAAAAAAATCGGACACGAAAACCAGTAACGCCAAAAAATCGCCCCGAAAGCAGGATAAAAAAGGGGGTGCCGGCGACAGCTTGGCGCTGGCCGCCGCCGCCGTCAAGGCCCAAGCGGCGCAAGACGAGGGGGGCGATCAGAAGACCGCCAAGAGCGTCACCGAAAAGGCGATGAAGGTATTGATCGCCCAGGGCAAAAAGCAGGGGTTTCTGACGTATGATGAAATCAATACCGCCTTGCCGGACGATATGCTCGCCGCGGATCAGGTCGATGATACCTTGATGATGTTCGACGATCTGGGCATCGACATCATCGACGAAAACAACCGCAATCTGACCAAGGAAAAGACCCAGAAAATGGATCTCAGCGCCGCTGCCGAAGACAGCGGGTTGTCCGATTACGGCACGGTCACCGATCCCGTCAAAATGTATTTGCGGGAGATGGGCCTGGTGACCCTGCTCAGCCGCGAAGGTGAGGTGGAGATCGCCAAGAAGATCGAAGCCGGCGAACAGGATGTACTCCGCGCCCTCCTGGAAACCACCCTCGGTGTTCAGTTCATCCTGGACCTGGGCACCCGCATCGAGAGCCAGATGCTGCGTCCCAAGCACGTCCTGCGGGATGTGGACGAGGGAGACACCTATCAGGACGAATTTGTGCAGATTGAATCCTTTGTGGGCACCATTCGGGGTATTGACGAGGTCCACACGGAAAACATGGGGTTCCGCGAGCAGTTGTTCAATGAGGACAACCTGAAGCACGACGAACAGCGCCGCATTCGTCGCTGCATCACCCGCCGCAACCAGAAGATGTTCGATCTGCTCAAGGAGTGGCGCCTGGAAGGCAGTGTCATCGATCAGATGGAGGAGGATATCCGCAACCTGATCGATTGGTTCGATGCGATGAACCGTGTGGTCACGGCAACGGCGGAAAGCATCGGCGTGCCCGTGGTGACCCTTCGGGAGAGCCTGGACAGCCGGTCGAACTTCCTTGAACTGGTGGAAGAGCGGTGCAATATGTCGCGCACGGAGCTTGAAATCCTCTATGCGCATATCAGCAACGTCCAAGGGCAAATCAACGCCAAGGAGAGTGAGATAAAGGCCAGCAGCCGTGTGCTGAAGCGTATCCTGTCCAACGTGGACGAGGGCCGTGCGCGGGCCAAGCTGGCCAAGAGTGAACTGATCAAAGCCAATTTACGCCTGGTGGTCAGCATCGCCAAGAAATACACCAACCGGGGCCTGCAGTTTCTGGATCTGATCCAGGAGGGGAATATCGGCCTCATGAAGGCCGTTGATAAATTCGAGTATCAGCGGGGGTATAAATTTTCCACCTACGCAACCTGGTGGATACGGCAGGCGATCACCCGTGCCATCGCCGACCAGACCCGAACCATCCGAATCCCCGTGCACATGATCGAAACCATCAATAAGCTGATCCGGACCTCCCGGTACCTGGTACAGGAAATGGGACGCGAACCGCG
>JAGTVD010000498.1 GCA_018224505.1 Desulfatitalea sp.
GACTTTTTTGATATTCCGTCTGCCGAATTGAAGATAATGATCGAAAAATCGATCATTATCAGCGGCATTGGAGAGGATAAAAAATCCCATATCAACGGTGTGCTGTTCGAACGAATGACCGAATCTGAACCGAAATTGTTCCGAATGGTTTCCACCGATGGCAGCCGCTTGTCAAAATATGACAATATGATTCCCGAGGATCAGAAAGTACCCGCCGGACCCGGGGTGATCGTTCCCAAAAAAGGACTGCATGAAGTGAGCAGATTTTTGGGGGCCGGCGGTAATGTGCAGGTGGGGATAGAGGAAAGCTATTTCATTGTAAAGGCACCAGCGGAAACGCTTGCCATCCGGTTGCTGGAAGGACAATTTCCGCAATATGCGGATATCGTCCTGCGTCAGGAAGGCTATCCCATCGAGGTGGACAAAGAGATGTTTCACAACATGCTCAAACGCATGTCCATTTTGTGCACCGACAGTTATAAGGCCGCCTTTTTTACTTTTGACGCCGATCAGTTGATCATT
Source organism: Desulfatitalea sp. (assembly GCA_018224505.1). Lineage (GTDB taxonomy): Bacteria > Desulfobacterota > Desulfobacteria > Desulfobacterales > Desulfosarcinaceae > Desulfatitalea. The sequence goes on from JAGTVD010000498.1 coordinate 523, forward strand.
AATGCCACTAATCCGGACATTGGAGAATCCAAAGAAGATATGGCCATCAGTTACGATGGCCCCAAAATGGAAGCCGGATTCAATCCCCGGTTTTTTATCGAAGCGCTCAGCTGTGTGGACGACAATAAATTGATTATCAACATCCTCAACGGAGAAAAACCATGCCTTTTGGCAGGTGTTGCGGATAAATCCTATATAGGCGTGATCATGCCAATGAGAGTATGAAACAATGGAAAAATTGTATGATGCAAGTAGTATAGATGTTCTGGAAGGGCTTGCCCCCGTGAGGTTGCGGCCCTCCATGTATATCGGCAATGTGGATGTCGCCGGTCTTCACCACTTGGTATACGAAGTGGTCGACAACAGTATTGACGAGGCCATGGCCGGTTATTGCCGCAATATCCATGTCGTGGTCCATGGCGACAATAGTGTCAGCGTGGAGGACGATGGCCGGGGCATTCCGGTGGGAATTCATAAGACGGAAAATGTACCGGCCGTGGAAGTGGTGTTGACCAAACTGCACGCGGGGGGAAAATTCAACAACGAAAACTATAAAGTTTCGGGCGGGCTCCATGGCGTTGGGGTTTCAGTCGTCAATGCCCTCTCCAACCGACTGGTAGCGGAAATTTATAAAGACGGCAAGATATACCACCAGAGCTTTGAGCAGGGGCGAAAGACCAGCGAATTGACGGTGATTGGGGATACCGATAAACAAGGAACAAAAATTAATTTTCTTCCGGATCATACCATTTTCAACACCATCGAATTCACCTATGACATCCTTTCACGACGACTTCGCGAGTTGGCCTTCCTCAACAAAGGGATCCGGATTACCTTGGAAGACGAGCGCTCGGATAAAAAGGATGAATTTTTCTACGAAGGTGGAATTGTCTCTTTTGTCGAATACTTGAACCGGCGGCACACACCGTTGCACCCCGCCATCATGATCGAAGGAGAAAGAAGCGAAACCCAGATCGAGGTGGCCATCCAATACAACGACACGTACAAAGAGAACATCTTCTCTTTTGCCAACAACATCAATACGGCGGAGGGCGGATTTCACCTGATCGGCTTCAAAGCAGCGCTCACTCGCACTCTGAATCATTATTGCACAAACGGCAATGTGCCCAAAAACATGATGGCCAAGATCAGCGGTGACGATGTGCGGGAGGGGCTCACTGCCATCATCAGCGTCCGGCTCAAATCACCGCAGTTCGAGGGGCAGACCAAAACTAAACTGGGCAACAGCGATATCAAGGGGTTAGTGGAGTCGTTGGTCAATGAGCAATTAAGCAGCTTTCTGGAAGAAAACCCTTCCGTTGCCAAGAAGATCATCGGTAAGGCCGTGGATGCGGCAAGGGCTCGGGACGCCGCCAAACGGGCGCGTGACCTGGCCCGCAACAAAGGGTCGTTGATCGATGCCACACTGCCGGGCAAACTGGCGGACTGCCAGCTATCCGACCCGAATCTGCGAGAGATTTTCATCGTGGAGGGGGATTCGGCCGGTGGCTCGGCCAAGCAGGGACGGGATCGTAAATTTCAGGCAATTCTTCCCCTTAGAGGTAAGATTCTCAATGTGGAAAAGGCCCGTTTCGATAAAATCCTGCGCAGTGAGGAGATTAAGAATCTCATTACCGCTCTGGGTACCGGTGTCGGCGAAGAGGAATATGAAATTGAAAAGATCCGGTATAAAAAAGTGATCATCATGACCGACGCCGATGTGGACGGATCCCACATCCGTACCCTGCTGTTGACCTTTTTTTACCGGCAGATGCCTGAAATTATCGAAAAGGGGTATCTATACATCGCCCAGCCACCACTGTTCCGCCTGGGAAAGGGCAAAAGCGAACAGTATCTGAAAGATGAATCCTCATTAAACGATTATCTTCTCAAGAAAATTTGTGAAAGAATCAAAATTCGTTACGACAACGATACTCAGGAACTGGCGGACCACACGCTCTACTTATTTACCTGCCATCTGTATGAATATTTTGAATCGGCCGCAAAACTCGAAAATCAAGGTATTCCCTTTCCATTGATTGACATTCTGATCAAGCAGGGCGTGGAAGATAAAAAATTTCTTCAAGACCGGCAACAAATGGATCCGCTAAGCCGTATGCTCGCGGCGCAAGGCTTCGACAACCAAGGACCGGTCTGGAACGAAGAAAGGGACGTGTTCGAGGTGGAAGTGCAAAGCACCAGCACCGTGATGAGTGAACATAAAATCAAAGTTGGCCGTGGATTGATTTATTCCGTCGATTTTCAGAAATGTCTCAATGCGGGCCGGCAAATTCTTGATATGAACCAACCGCCTTTTACGGTGATTGGCGTCGAGAACGAAACCAGCCGCGCCACCATCGACGATCTGCGCGCCCTGCTCAAATATCTTTTGGAAGAGGGCAAAAAGGGAACAAGTATGCAACGCTACAAAGGTTTGGGGGAAATGAATCCTGAACAGTTGTGGGAAACCACTATGAATCCTGAAAAGCGGATTTTGCTGCAGGTGAAGGTGGAAGACGCAGTTGAGGCAGATGAGATTTTTACCATCCTGATGGGCGATCAGGTGGAACCGCGCCGGGAGTTCATTCAAAACAACGCCCTGGAAGTGAGCACATTGGATATTTAACAAAAAAGCCCCCCCGGCGCCTGTGGCAAGGCAAGGCACCGGGGGGGCTGTGTAGGGTGCGCTTATCATCACATTTGGATCAAACCACTTTCACTTGAGCACCGGTCAACGGAAACAGAGCAGCTGGCGCACAGAAGGAAGATCACCACAAAAGCGCAACCCTCTTTAGGCATGAATGGTGTTTGTTGTCAACAAGATAGTCGGCACATGAAGCAAAATTTGTTTGTTATTATCGAACACAGGATTGGTTTTAATGCAACCTCATACCGTTCACGCTCGCGATTTACCGGATCTTTGGTTTCAGGCGGTGCATGACATACTGGATCATGGTCGTCGGTTTACCGTAGACCGCGGTTCGTATGCCGGACAGACACGCTTGGAATATGACTACTTTATCGGCCATGTGAAACACCCCGGTACCCAGCCGCTGCTGCCCGATATTCCTCCCGGATGCGGAATTCCCAATCCTGTGGAGGAGGCCTATATCTATGGTGGGCAAGGCTACCAGCGCTCCTACATCGAGTATTTGATGACCGGTCACAAGGAACCCGGCGAATCCTACACCTACGGAGAGCGATTGACCCATGTGCCCCTGGACGGCGACAAATTGGCGTGGTGGCAGGGGGAGCAAACCGAAATCATCGATCGGCGTGAACCGGACGGTAAAATCGTGTTCGAGGACCAGGGCCAACTCTACATCAATCAGATCGAATGGATCATCGACACCTATAAACAGCATGGATACCGCAACAACCAGATGGTACTTCAAGTGGCGCATCCATCCGACCTTTCCCTGGTGGATCCTCCCTGCCTGCGATCAATTGACACCCGCATTCAGGACAATACACTTCATTTTTTCGTCTATTTTCGTTCCTGGGATTTGTGGGGCGGATTGCCGGCCAATCTGGCGGGTATCCAAAATCTGAAAGAATATATGGCCGGCGCCATCGGCGTTAAAGATGGTGAGATGATCGTGGAGAGCAAGGGACTTCACTTGTACGGATATGCCGAAGATCTGGCCAAACTGCGTTGCCTGCGGGATACCGTTTAAAAATCGATGTTTTTTGGGGTGCGCGGAAATGCAATGACATCCCGAATGTTGCTGATACCGGTCATCATCATCACCAGCCGTTCGAATCCCATTCCGAAACCACTATGGGGAACGGATCCGAACTGTCGGGACTCCAGATACCACCAGTAGTTTTCTCGTGACAGGCCAAGGCCTTGTAGTCGTTCGAGCAGTTGATCGTAGCGTTCTTCGCGCTGGCTGCCACCGATGATTTCACCAATACCCGCCACCAGCACATCCATGGAAGACACGGTCTGACCGTCATCATTGAGCCGCATATAGAACGGTTTGATGGTTTTGGGAAAATCGTAAACAGTGACCGGCCGCTTGAAATGGTGTTCCACCAGATAGCGCTCGTGCTCGGCCTGTAAATCATGGCCGGCAGCGACGGGGTAATCGAACGTCTGGCCGCAGCCCAGCAGGATGGCAATGGCTTCAGCGTAAGGGATGCGCACAAACGGTTGTTCCACCAGTGCTGCGAGCCGGTGCATGAGTTGCGGGTCAACAAATCGCGCAAATAATGAGAGATCTTCGGCGCAGTGGTCCATGGCATAGGTGGTCAAATATTTAATCATGGATTCCGCCAACGCCATGTTTTCTATTAAATCGCAAAAAGCCATTTCCGGTTCGATCATCCAGAACTCGGCCGCATGGCGCCGGGTGTTGGAATTTTCAGCCCGAAAGGTTGGACCGAAGGTGTATACATCGCCCAAAGCGAGGGCCAGCATTTCGGCTTCCAATTGACCGGACACGGTAAGATTGGCCGCCACGCCAAAAAAATCGTCCTCCACTCGATCGTTTCCCGGTGGAAGCGAGGTCACCCGAAACATTTCACCCGCTCCTTCGCAGTCGGAGGCGGTGAGTATCGGCGTGTGAATATAGTGAAAACCCCGCTCCTGAAAAAAACGGTGTACGGCGTAAGCCAGCTGGGATCGGATGCGGAGGGCGGCGCCATATTTATTGGTCCGCGGACGCAAGTGGGCGATCGTGCGCAAATATTCATCTGTGTGGCGTTTCTTTTGCAGAGGATAGGAGTCGGGTGCCGAACCGATCAGGGTCACCGAGGACGCCTGTATTTCCCACCGTTGTCCTTGTCCTTTGGACGCGATCAAACGTCCGGCAACTTCCAAAGCCGAACCGGTGGTGATTTTGCGGATGGTCGCATAGTTGGGAAGACGATCATCGGCTAATACCTGGATATTGCTCAGGCAGGAGCCATCGTTGAGTTCGATGAAAGAAAAGCCTTTGGCATCTCGTTTGGTGCGTACCCACCCCTTAACCAGCACTGGTCCGGGAGCGGTTTCGGTTTTTAAAAGGTGAACGATTCGGGTTCGCACAAGATCGTTTGGAATCATAGGATTGGTTGTCTTTTCAGTGTTTAAGGCGTCAAGGGAACCGTCAGGGAATAGATTTGGGCATCGCGTTGAAGCAGCACCAACACCGATGATTTGAGACGGCTCTTGATCAGGGTGGAGATAAAATCTTCGGCGTTTAGGGTTCTTTGGTCCTCAAACTGGACAATCACATCTCCAGGGGCCGCACCCACACGGGCGAGATAGGATTCCGGCCGCACTTCGGTGATGACAATCCCCTTTTCGTTCGCAATGCGATGGCGGCGTCGGAGTTCCGGTGTGAATTCGGAGACCCGGACGCCCAGGCGCCGCCAGGCCAATTCAGGGGCCCGTGCCCGGGGATAGGCGGCCGTTTGGATTTTCATATCGGATGCGCGACCTTCCCGCCAACGCGTCACCATTACCGTTTCACCGGCGGAGATGGTTCGGGCGGCCCCGGTATAGTCCTGGGGTGTGACGGTTTTACGCTGGTTGAGGGACACAATGACATCGCCGACTGATATTCCGGCTTTTGCCGCCGGGCTGCCTTCCTCGACCTGGGTCACCACGACACCCCGCACCTCGCGGGTGTTCAAATATTCGGCCATGCGGGAATCCAGTTCCTGAACGGTCAACCCGATCCAGGCTTGAACGACGTGGCCATATTGGATCAGATCGGAAACGATCCGCCGGGCGGTGTTGATGGGAATGGCGAAGCCGATGCCTTGGGCTTTGGCGTAAATAGCGGTGTTGATGCCAATCAACTCACCCTTGATATTGAGCAATGGGCCGCCGCTGTTGCCTGGATTGATAGATGCATCGGTTTGGATAAAGTTGTGGTAGACGCGTTGGTCGGTTTTGATGCTGCGGTTGACCGCGCTGATGACACCCGTGGTGACCGTATGGGAAAAGCCGAAAGGGTTGCCAATGGCAATGATGGTTTCACCGATCAGAATGTCGTCGGAATCGCCCAGATCCACCATCGGCAACGGGGTGTCGGAATCTATGCGGAGCACCGCGAGGTCGGAATCGGCATCCACACCCACGAGGGTGACGTCAAATTGGCGTTCATCCTGGAGAACCACCTTGATATCGGCGGCCCGTTCGATGACATGGGCATTGGTGAGTATGAAACCGCGCCGGCCATCGATGATCACCCCGGAGCCCAAACTGACGTGTTGCTGGGGTTGGGGCTCGAAAAAGTCGCGGAAGAAACTGTCAAAGAATGGGTTGCGACCGAAAGGGTGCGGCGCGCGCGTCATCTCCTGTTGGGAGCTGATGTTAACCACTGCGGGGCCTACCTTACGCACCGCCAGGACCACCGGTGTTTCCCGTTCCACGGCCCACGCCGGCGGCAGCAAAAAGAGCATGCAGGCGAAGAGGCCAATGGTTTTGCGCTTGATTTGTCGGGCAAAGTCTGACATAGTTTTGTTTTTTATTAATTTTTTCCAATGGTTGGGAATTTCAACAGGATCAATGTCTAAACAATCTAACACGCAAACAGGGCGCGTTCAAGAGCTCTTGGCGCATGTTGAAAAGCCAAGTCGCTATTTGGGCACCGAAATCAACCGGATCATCAAGGATCCGAAAACGGTCCGGCTGCACATGGCGCTGGCCTTTCCGGATTTATATGAAATCGGTACCTCTCACTTTGGGATCCAGATTCTCTATCATCAGCTCAATCGACGCCCCGACATATTCGTAGAGCGGGTATTCGCACCAGCGCGGGACCTGGACGAACAACTCCGCCGCAACCGCTGGCCGTTGTGCAGCCTTGAAACCCGGACGCCCCTTGCCCGGATGGACATCATCGGCTTCAGCCTGTTGTATGAATTGAACTACACCAATGTTCTCAATATGCTCCATCTGGCCCACATACCCCTGCGGGCCAAAGATCGCAACGACCAGCACCCATTGGTGATCGCCGGCGGCCCCTGCGTGAGCAATCCTGAACCCATGGCGCCTTTTTTCGATGCCATGGTTTTTGGTGATGGCGAACAGGTTGTGACGCAGATGGCGGACATTTGGATGGCATGGAAATCGGATGGCGGCACCCGGGAGGCGCTGTTGCGAAGCTGGGCCACCCTGGACGGGGTGTATATCCCCGCCTTTTTTACAGTCCATTACGACCCAAACGGTTACCAACACCTGCACCCCCGGTTTGAAAATTATACCCGTGTGAAGCGCGCCATCGTTGCCGATTTGGACGGTGCTTTTTTTCCCGAACGGCCCATTATTCCGTTTGGGCGGCCCATCCATGATCGGTTGCGGCTGGAGATCTCCCGGGGGTGCAGTCGGGGATGCCGGTTTTGCCAGGCCGGCATGATTTACCGCCCGGTTCGGGAGCGATCCCCGGACCACCTGTTGGAAATTGCCGATGCGGCCCTGACGGCCACCGGATACGAGGATCTGTCGCTGCTCTCTTTGAGTACCGGTGACTACACTTGCCTGGCGCCCCTTATGGAGCAACTCATGATCCGCTATCAGGGTGAGCGGGTGGCGGTATCTTTGCCTTCCATGCGGGCGGATGCCCTGACCCCCAATCTGATGGCCCTTATCCAGAAGGTGCGTAAAACCGGTTTCACCATCGCGCCGGAAGCCGGAACGCAAAGACTCCGGGATGTAATCAACAAAAACATTAAACACGAGGATGTTGCAAACGCGGTGCGAGAGGCCTTTGCCTTGGGCTGGTCCGTAATCAAGCTCTATTTCATGATCGGGCTACCCACGGAAACCCGGGAAGACCTGGACGGTATTGCAGACATGGTCAAGGCGCTCAAAAAAATCAAAGGGCCTGTCAAACGCCGCGGGCAAATCAACGTCAGTCTCACCACCTTCATTCCCAAAGCCCATACGCCCTTTCAATGGGCATCCCAGATGGGTTTGAAAACATCCAAAGAGACCCTGGCATACCTGAAAACACAGCTCAAGATGCCCGGCGTGCAGGTCAAATGGCAGAATCCGGACATGAGCTTCTTGGAAGGGTTGTTGGCCCGCGGTGATCGGCGATTGGCCGATGTGATCGAAAAGGCATGGCAAAACGGGGCGTTGTTTGACGGTTGGAGCGACCAGTTTAAGTTCGATCTGTGGCAGCAAGCCATACAAGAAAGTGGTGTGGATCCGGACTTTTTCACCATTCGTAGACGGAGCATGGATGAAGTGTTACCATGGGAACATATTGACAGCCGGGTGGATGTGGCTTTCCTGAAGGATCAGTGGCAAGACGCCGGGCAGGCCGGCACTGTGGGTGACTGCCGTTGGGGAGATTGCCACGGTTGTGGGGTGTGCGACTTTGAATCACTGAAGCCCCGTGTGTTCGAACGCTGCCAATCGGCCCCGGTGGCTGCGAAGGCAAGCGTTGACGTGCCAGATGGGGTTCTAATGGAATTGACCTATACCAAATTGGGTCCGGCCAGACTTTTCAGCCACCTGGAATTGGTCAACATCGTTGCCCGGGCCATGCGGCGGGCCCGGATCGATCTGGTTTACTCACAAGGATTTCACCCGATGCCGCGCATCTCATTTGATGATCCGTTGCCGCTGGGAATGGAAAGTGAAGGGGAGCGCATGTGGGTAAAGGTGCGCAGCGATATCCCTTGTGAGCAAATGGTTTCATCTTTTGGGGGCCAATTACCCGAGGGATTGCGCATTGTCGGTTGCCGCTTGATCAACCGTCAACAGCCTAAAACACAACCGAAGCGCGATGCCTACGCCATTTACCTGGAGCAATCTGACTTCTTTTTCGAGCGGCTTGAACAGTTTGCGCAGGCATCCCAGTGGCCTTATGTTCGGCAAACCCACAAAGGACGCATCCACCACATGGATCTAAAAACATGCGTCCAGGAATTTTACTGGAAAGATCCCCAAACCCTCATAGTGGTTATTGCCAAAACGGAAACCGGAACGCTCCGACCCGCCGATATTCTTGCCAACGTTTTTCAATTGGACAGCGAACACTTGGCGTCCATTCGAATCGTCAAGGTGGCCGCAAGCTAAAACATTGGGGTGTTGATACCGGATAGGGTCGAAAGCCCTCAACGCAGATTAGAATGAAAAGACGAAAATGCCGAATAAAAAGATCATAATCAACGACATGCCTCACGAAACCCGCGTGGCGCTGATCGAGGAAGGCGACATTGTGGAGTTGTTTATCGAGCGCCGGGGTGCCTCGGACAGCTCGGGCAATATCTACAAGGGGCGCGTTCAGCGCGTATTGCCGGGAATGCAGGCGGCTTTTGTCGACATCGGGCTGACCCAGGCCGCCTTTTTGTATGTGAACGATATTGTACACACCAGCCATGATCCACTGGAGCCGCTCATTTCAGAAAACAGGGACGAAGGATACTCGCAAGAGAGCGATGCAGCGGCCAATGGCGGCTCACCTAAAGCGCCCGAAAAAGCGCCCACCCGCATTACCGAGCTGATCTCCGAAGGACAGGAGTTGTTGGTGCAGGTATCCAAAACGCCCATGGGAACCAAGGGGGCGCGCATCACCAGCTACATATCCCTTCCCGGACGGTTTCTGGTATTGATGCCCGCTTCCAATCACATCGGGGTGTCCCGCCGGATCGAGGATGAAGCTGAACGCACCCGGCTCCGGGAAATGGTCGTTGAATTGCGCACCGACACGTTGGGCTACATCGTCCGTACCGCCGCTGAAGGTGTGGGGCCGGATAAGATCATCCAGGAGATTGCCTTTTTAAAAAAGGTGTGGGCGGGCGTCCAGCAAAAATATGAAACCGCTCCCACACCCAGTCTGGTGCATCAGGAACTGGATATCAGCCTCCGGGCGGTGCGCGATCTGCTGGTTCACGAAGCTGAAAAACTGATCATTGATTCGCGCCGCGGTTGCCAGGAAATTTGCGCGTTTCTCGACACATTCATTCCCAACCTGAAAGAGACGGTGGAACTGTATGAAGGCAGCGAACCGATTTTCGATCACTATAACCTGGAAGGGGATATTTTTAGGGCTTTAAAGAGGAAGGTTTGGCTTAAATCCGGAGGCTACATCATCATCGAGCATACCGAGGCTTTGGTCGCCATCGACGTAAACACCGGGCGCTATGTGGGCAAACACAATCTGGAAGAGACCATCCTGAAAACCAATTTGGAAGCAGTCAAGGAGATTGCTTACCAAATCAGACTGCGGGATATCGGCGGGATCATCATCATCGATTTCATCGACATGGAAAAAAAGGGGAATCAGGAAAAGGTGTTTAACGCTTTGAGTGAAGCCTTTGCCAAGGATCGCAGCAAGACCCATATTCTGCCCATGTCCGAAATGGGGCTGATTCAAATGACGCGCAAACGGATCCGCAAACCACTGACCAGGCAGCTTTGCGCCCCCTGTTTCTATTGCGAAGGTGAAGGGCACCTGTTGTCCGGACAGACCATCTGCTACAATATCCATCGCGAAATTCTGCGCACTTCCAATGATATGACCGGCAGCGGAATTATTTTGAAACTTCACCCCCAGATTGCCGAGCAGATGCTTGGCGACGAGAACCACATCATCTGCTCGCTCGAAAAAAGCCTCGGACGCCAGGTGACCATATATCCTGATTCGCGTTTTCACCTGGAGGAGTATGATGTGTTGGAAAACCAATTGTAAACCCAACCCCGTTTTAACGCGGTTTCTGTGTTGACAAAACACGATCCATATGGTTATTTCTACGGATTTAAAATCAGAAGAACAGGGACGAAATCGTCCCTTTACATGGAAAGCAGACCGGGCCCATCATCATGATAGGGACCTGTAAAATAAAGGAAAAACGCAATGAAAAGAACCTATCAACCGAGCAAAATCAGTCGCGTTCGCACCCACGGATTCCGTAAACGGATGTCCACAAAGGCCGGGCGACTGGTTATCAATCGGCGTCGCGCCAAGGGGCGCAAACGATTGGGCATTTAAAAGGGTCGCATGGCGCACATAGACCGGCAACAGCCTCCTTGGCCAGGCCCAACGGCAGCAGTTGACTGCAAAGGCCCGGGGAAAACCGAAAGGCAACGGTTCACAAAATCTCAAAGACTGTTAAAGCGTCGTAATTACGAGCAGTTGAGGTTTGCGGGCCGCAAGGTGCATTCGGCTTGGTTCCTCTCGATAAGCACGGTCAATGGAGCTGAACGATCGCGCCTGGGCGTCACCGCCAGTCGCAAAGTGGGTAATGCAGTGGTTCGAAATCGTGTAAAAAGGGTGACACGAGAATATTTTCGTCAGAACCGCCAATACTTGAAAAAATGCCGGGACATTAACGTCATCGCCAAGCAGGGTGTGGCCGAACAGGCAAACCAAATCCTTTTCTTGTCCCTTGAAACGTTATTTAGAAAAATGGATGCCCTTGATGATTAGGCGGCCGGGTGTAGCCCTTGCCCGGGTGCTCATCCGGACGTACCAACTGCTGATCTCGCCAATACTGGGACCAGCATGTCGATTTGCGCCGTCGTGTTCCGAGTATGCCTTGGAGGCTGTGACGCGGCATGGTCTCATCAAGGGGTGCGGGTTGGCCGTACGGCGTTTGTTGCGGTGTCATCCTTGGGGAGGTGGTGGATTTGACCCCGTGCCTTGAGGAGAGACACTGCGTACCGTCATGAGACTCGCCTTGCTGCACCCACGTCTTCCTACCCCATCAACGGCTTGCCAAGTAGTCTGCCCGAGGGTTCGTTCAAGCGCTATTGCCAGCTTCGATTTTTAAGGAGATTCAACACATGGAACAAATGCGGCTGCTGTTGGCCATAGGCATCTCTTTTCTAGTTTTTTTTCTGTGGAGCGTTTTTTTTGCCCCGCCTCCCGTTTCGCAGCCGGTTCCGGAGACCGCGCAACAGGGTTCCCAGACTACAGAGGGACCGGCGCCAGCGGCGACAACCGCAGCAGGCGACGGCGCCCCTTCCTCGATCACGCCCTATCCGTCTGAAACCGCAAGAAGAGCCCGTAATATTGTTGTGGATACCCCTCTTTTCAGCATGACGATATCCGAACAAGGGGGTGCCGTTGTCAGCATGGTACTGAAAGAATACCGGGAAACCATTGAACCCGATGCCGCCTTCAAGGAACTCATCGGTGATTCGCTCGAGGGAGGCACCGTCTGGCTTTCCATGGAGGGCGCCGGGATCAATGGACTGGAGCGCGCAATATACGACGCCGGTAATACACCAGACCGGGTAACGGTCGGAAGCCAGCCTTATGACCTGCACCTGGTATATGAAAGCCCTGATCAAGTGCGTGTGGAAAGGATCTACAGATTCTATCCCGATAGTTACCTTGTGGACATGTGGGTCGAAGTCCACAACCGTCGTTCGGCACCCTTAACCGGCAATATGCGTTTGACCCTGCGGCACATTGATGAGGGATTCAAAAATGAGCTGGGCTTCCAAGGCCCCAGCGGCCTCATTAACAATCAAAGGGAACAGGTCAAAATCAAGAAGATCGCCGAACAACCAGCCTTGGATGGCCCATTGAAGTGGGTATCCATTGAAACGCTCTATTTCATTGAAAGCCTGATCCAAAAAGAGGCCCTTCCAGGCCGCATGGTTGTGCAGCACAACGATAAAACAATAGAAAATCAATACGTTGTTCCAGGCGTGGAAATAGGCGCCGGCAACCGCGAAAGGTTTGCATTCGGTTTGTTCATGGGCCCCAAAAGCCTGAAGGTCCTGCGATCCGTGGGCAACGACCTTGATCGGGTCATCCATTTTGGTTGGGTCGATTTTATTGCCAAGCCCTGTTTATGGTTCATGAATTTTATTTATCGATTCATTCCCAACTACGGGATTGCCATTATCATTTTGACGATCATCACGCGATTGCTGTTCTGGCCGCTGGCCCAGAAAAGTTACAAATCAATGAACGAGATGCGCAAACTGCAACCATTGATGCAGGAGTTGCGTGAAAAATACAAGGATGACCGCGCCAAGATGAACCAGGAAACCATGGCGCTCTATCGGACCTACAAAATCAACCCTCTGGGGGGTTGTCTGCCGATGGTCGTTCAACTACCTGTATTTTTTGCATTATACCGCATGTTGTACCAATCCATCGAGTTGCGGCACGCGCCGTTTTTTGGGTGGATCAACGACCTTGCGGCACCGGATCGGCTGTTTCATTTTGGTTTTTCCATCCCCTTCATGCAAGCCCCATACGGTATTCCCGTTTTGACCTTGATTATGGGGGCCTCCATGTTTTTGCAAATGAAAATGTCTCCGGCCCCCGGAGATCCGCTGCAAGCCAAAATGATGATGCTGATGCCAATTGTTTTCACTTTTATTTTCATCAACTTCCCGTCAGGGTTGGTATTGTATTGGTTGGTCAGCAACTTGGTTTCCATTGCGCAACAATACTACACCCTCAAAAAATTGGCCTAGCGTTCGGAGGTTAAAAGCATGACCGATTTCACTGAGTTTGAAGGTAAAAACGTCGATAAAGCACTGGAAATCGCCAGCAAGGAATTGGGAAAATCCATTAAAGAGTTACAATACGATGTGGTGTCTTACGGTTCCACCGGAATCTTCGGATTTGTGGGTGTCAAAAAGGCTAAAATCCGCGTCAAAATAGGAAGCAACGGCGAGGCGCTCGATTCGGCCCAAGAGGTTCAGGACACGGCACGCGATCTGGTGGCCGCTGCCTTCGATGCAGAAACGGAGGCGCCGCCGAAGGAGACGGAGGTGCCGGCGAAGCAGGAGGAACCCGAAAGCGATTTGACAGAGTTGGCGGCTGTTGGCGAAAAGGCTTTGCGTAAAGTCCTCGATTATATTTGTGAGGAGGCGAAGATAACCATAGATATACAGAATGGTCGGATCGTCTACAAAATTGAAGGCGGAAACAGTGGGCTTCTGATTGGTAAACGAGGTCAAACGCTGGAAGCGATTCAGTACTTGGTCGAGAAAATCGTCAATCGACAGAATGGCAGCCGAGTGCGTGTATTGGTGGATGTTGAAGGATATCTAAGCACACGCAAAATCAATCTGAAGCGGATTGCCACCAAAATGGCTGCAAAGGCCCAAAAGATGAACAAGCCGGTCACCATCGGGCAGATGAACGCTTACGACCGTCGAATCGTCCACCTGCATTTGAAAGACAATCAGGACGTGCGTACCCAGAGCATGGGTGACGGCTATTATCGAAAATTGGTCATTTTTCCCAAAAAGCGGCGGCGGGGAAAAAGCGATAATTGAACGTTCGGGATACCATTGCAGCGACAGCGACCCCCATTGGTCTTGGTGGTATCGGTATCATTCGAATCTCGGGTGAGCAGGCAAAATCCATACTTTGCGCGATTTTTCGCTGCGATTCGGTCCCTGGCGCGAAAGGGGTTACCTTGCAGGGATGCCCGATCGTTTCGCATCGTTTTCACCACGGCTACATTTTTGATCCTCGCTCCGATGAAATCATTGATGAGGTCATGGCCGTTTTAATGTCGGCCCCGCGATCCTACACCCGCGAAGATGTTGTCGAAATCCAATGCCATGGCGGCCCTGCCGTACTGGAATGCATCCTTTCATTGGTCATCGATCTGGGCGCGCGCACCGCACAGCCCGGAGAATTCACACAGCGTGCCTTTCTAAACGGGCGCATCGACCTCAGTCAAGCTGAAGCGGTGGCGGATTTGATCACCGCTCAAAACCGGGGCGCGACCGTTTTAGCAGCCAGGCAGGTTCGCGGAGAGATCAAGCAAACAGTGCGTCAATTTGTGATGGCCCTGAATTCAGCGCGCGCTGAAATCGAAGCGCTCATCGAGTTTCCTGACGACCTGGACGATCATCTGGACCGCGAAGGTTTGTCAGCGATGTTACAGCGCGACGTCCTTGGACCCATTACGAAATTGGTTCACAGTTATGCCAAGGGACGTGCGGTACGCGATGGATATCGAGTCTCGATAACAGGGAGGCCCAACGTTGGAAAGTCCAGCCTGCTCAACAAACTGGCTTCCGCGGAAAAAGCCATTGTCACCCCAATTGCCGGAACCACGCGGGATGTTATATTGGCCGATTGTATCATGGGCACCCTCCCGCTCGTTTTAAGCGACGCCGCAGGTATCCGCGGCAGCGACGATCCCATCGAAAAAATCGGAGTGCAAAGGGCCCTTCAGTGTGCCGAGCAAGCAGATCTTGTGCTGCTCGTCGTTTCCGCCGAGGAGGGATTCACACCTGATGATCGCGCCATTCTTGAGCGGTACAGTAGGCTGCCCGGCATTCTGGTGATCAATAAAATTGATCTTGTGGACGCGGTTGACAGGTCTGAACTATCCGCGGAAACCCTTCCGTGGCCTGTACTGAACGTTTCCGCCTTGACCGGACAGGGTCTGAAATCGCTTCGGGAGGCCATTGTCGACAAGGGATCAGGCACGGCTTCCGAGAAATTCACAGACGTTCTTGTGTCCAATATCCGTCACAAAAAGTGCTTCGAAGAGGCACTGATGGCGGTGCAGCAGGCGATTGAAGGGTTGACAAATGGCATTTCCGAGGACATGGTTTCTTTTGATCTTCAACAGGCGGTTCGATCGCTTCAATTAATCACCGGGGAAGCATTGGATGAACAGATGCTGGATACCATTTTTCAAAGATTTTGTATTGGAAAATGAAGGCGTGCCAATGTTTCACGTGAAACAGTTAGGAGTTTTATGATGGATTTCAAACCATTTTTTGAAAAATATTTACAATTGGTCCAACAAGTAGATGCCGCTTTTGAGAAGGTGAAGGGCGAGTATGTTGATTGTGTCACCTGTAAGGAAGGTTGCGCTGATTGTTGCCACGCGCTCTTTGATCTGACATTGGTTGAGGCCTTGTATGTTCACGACCGCTTTGAGGCCCTGGTGTCCGGTGCGGACCGGGAGGCCGTGTTGGAACGTGCCAACGAGGCGGACCGAAAAATTCATCGCCTCAAACGACAGGCATTCAAAGAGCATGAGGCGGGTCGACCCGAAAGGGAGATCCTGGAGGAGATGGCGATGCAACGTGTTCGTTGTCCTTGCCTGGACAAGGAAGATCGTTGCGTGATTTATGAATCGCGCCCCATTACCTGTCGCGTATACGGCATGCCCACGGTTATAGGGGCTCAGGCCCATACTTGTGGCGTCAGTGGGTTTAAGCAGGGGGAGCACTATCCGACGCTCAAGTTGGACGCGGTTTACCAGCGCCTCTATAATATCTCCGATGAACTGGCTCAAAGCATACAGTCGCGATATGCCAAGTTGGCGGAGTTGCTGGTGCCGCTTTCCATGGCGCTGTTAACCGATTACACCGAGGACTACCTGGGTGTTCATTCGGGTCCCGATGAGAAGGACCAAGAGAAAAAGGAAGGGTGAGCAACCCATGGAAACCCTGAGCAAAAATGAGACTGCCGAACGCAAGCAAGCTATTTTCGACAGTATGTCGCCCCGTCGGCAGAAGCATATCCTTAAAAAGGGATTTGAAAAATGGGATCCTTTCGAGGAGCCAAAGGACCCCATTGATATCCGACGTGACGCCACCCAAAAGACAACCCAGCAGTTGGTGCGTCAGTTTTTACAAGAGTGCGCCATGGAAGATTACAGCAATGCTTATGGCCGCGGGGTTCTGGAAATGGCATTGGGGATCGTCAACGACGATGAACGCTTCGTGGGTATGTATGAGTTTGCGCTGTGGCACCGGGCCGAGGTGGAAAAGCTTGCCAAGTAGATCCGGTTATGTTTTAAGCGACCCGTATTCCACGTCCAGGGGTTGGATACGGCGTTTGCATGCCAACGCCGTATCCAACCCGTCGCCGCTTATGCTGCGATACGCTCGGTTTAGCGATAATGGTTGCATCTGAGCGGCAACAATCCCATCTTGCAAGCGTGACGAATGCCCAATTATTGAAAGATTGGATTCGTCACCTTCTATCCCAAACCTGCCAGCGAATACCCCCCCCTGAGTTGATCCGAACCCTGCGTAACCAGTTTCCTGGTGTTAACTCTCTCCAAATCAGGCACGTGATTCAGGAGATGGTCGAATCGCAGGAGCTGCTCTACACCCACCATTTCTCAATCAGCCACTTGGAGTGGAACCACTTGCGACCGTTGCATGTGTCTCCTCGAATCGTGTTGTCTGGAGGTGCGGGCGGGTTTCTCCAGGATACCAATGAGATCGTCATCCGTTTGAAGGGCGGGGGGGCGTTTGGCAGTGGCGACCACCCCACTACGCGCCTGTCCTTGGCAGCTATCGATGCTGCCCGGGACCTCACGGGCGATATGTGGGGTCGACTGGGCGGCGCCGCTTTGGATGTGGGCACAGGGACCGGCGTGTTGGCGATCGCGTCGGTCCTGTTAGGGATGCCTCGCGCGCTTGGGGTCGATTTGGATCCCTTGTCTTGCCGAGAGGCCTGTGCCAATGTGCGATTGAATGGACTGCAAGAACGAATTCAAATCATCGCCGGATCCATGGGTGTTGTAAGACCGGGAAAATTTGAGTTGTTGATGGCCAACCTGAGGCCCCCTACCCTGTGTGCCATGATGCCCACCTTCGAAACAGTCTCGCGCCAAGGAGCGATTTGGGTGTTGTCCGGATTCCGTACCGGGGAAGCCGAATCCCTTAAATTACGGTTGCCCCCGGGTTATGGTTGTGTGTATGCCAAAACAAGCCTCGATTGGGGTGCGATGGTAATAAAATCCGCTATCGGGCCTTGAGAGCCTCAAAATTCAGGTGCTGATTCGGTCCAGGGCAGTGCCTTTGGGGGGCGGCAATCGTTCGATTTTGGGGGTCTGGGCGAGTTGCCCCGCAAACCCTTGTCAGTCAAGGGTTTGCGGGTGCGTAGGGGGCTTGTTCGATCGGCGGAACCGTTAAAAGGGCGAATTCTATTTGTTGAAGACCAATTTTCCGCCATACCATCCGGCGACGCTTGCGGCGCCCAAATTTACCAGGTTGAAAAGTACAAAAATGAGGTTTCCACTGATGCCGTTCAGATAGAGCGTCGGATTCACAGTCCACCAAATGGCCAGGATAAAAGACAGACCTGTGACCAACCCGGCGCAGATCATCTTCATCCGGAAGACAGGCGACATCCGGCCTCCGAAACGGTTGATCCAGTCGACCCAACCGGTTCCAATGACCACCGGCATGGCCAATGCCACCATAATGGTGTTGAGCCTGGCGGCTGTTGCAAATCCCGCGGAACCAAAGAGCAGGGCCATTATCGTGAAGAACACCGATATGGGTAACAGACCGTTAGGGATATGAACGGCGATGGGGTGGCCATGCAAGCGGGTCAATTGTTGACTGATCCCTTCCCAGCGGCCGGCCGGAAGCAGGCGGGACAATTTGGCGGCAATACCACCATCACCACCGTTATCGCTATCCTTGTCCGCGTGAGGTGTATCCACACCGCCCTTCTGATCACTGCTATCGCCCTCTTCTTCCACTGGCACAAATTCACTTTTGTCGGCGCCACAAACAGGGCATTGGTCCGGGGGTTCCGGCCCATCGTGGAGATATCCACAAACAGTGCAGCGCCATTGGCGGACCGCGCCGCTGGCCATCTTGGCAGCAACGGCACTTTTTTCCGCATCGCTTTGCGGTTCATCGGCGGTTTCATCCAACAGAATAAATTGACTTTTATCAGCGCCACAAACGGGGCATGTGTCCGGGGGAGTATTTCCGGTATGCACATATCCACAAACCGTACATTCCCATTTTTTCATAAGCTGTTCCTCGCCTTAGAGTAGGGTTTACAGTAAAACAAATAGAAGGGCCGTACGAGCCAGCAGGATTCGTGTTAGCCGGCCAGGATCGCCGGGTGACAGAAATCGTTTAGACCACAATCACCCAATGGAGGCAAGGGATTAGTTCGTGGCCATCCAGAAACGGACGCAGCGCCCCACCCCCGCAACCCGGAGCACCTCCTGTTGTGCTAAATGAACGGACGGATCAGCTGCCCAGTGCATGTATCCTGCGTGCATTTACATGCGATCGCCCTAGCCGGGCCTGTCGCCCGACTTGCATTGCACTAACAGGTGTGGGTATAGGAGTGTGATTGGGGTTGGCCCGAGTAAAAGCGAATCCATAATCTGATCTTTTGAGGAGTTTTTATGAACCAAGGGGATCATCAACTTGCCACCATTCTCGACTATTTTGAGCAAATTAACGCCATACCGCGATGCTCCAAGGATGAGGCGCGTCTGGGCCAATGGCTGCATGATTGGGCTGCCGAGCGGCAGTTGGAAAGGCGCCGTGACGCTGCCGGAAACTTGGTGGTCAAAGTGCCGGCCAGTCCCGGCATGGCCGATCGACCGACAGTGATCATCCAGGGGCACATGGATATGGTGTGTGAAAAGACACCCGATTCAATGCATGATTTCAGTCGTGATCCGATTCGCTCCAAAAGAGACGGTGACTGGCTGATGGCCGATCGAACGACCTTGGGCGCTGACAATGGTATCGCCCTGGCTTATGCCCTGGCACTGGCCGAAGATCCCACCATACAGCGCCCTCCGCTGGAACTGCTGTTTACGGTGGACGAGGAGACGGGGTTAAATGGTGTCAAAGAGATGCCGGCCGATCTGATCAGCGGCAAGATGCTGATCAATTTGGATTCCGAAGACGAAGGCGTGTTTACCATTGGATGTGCCGGGGGCATGGAAACCCTTTGCTCCATGCCCTTGAACAAAGAACCCTTCCCTGCCGGATGGGAATTGCACCAGGTCCTGGTCGGAGGTTTGAGGGGTGGCCACTCGGGCATCGATATCGATAAACAGCGCGGCAATGCCAACAAAATTCTGGCGCGCACATTGATGCACCTGCATCGTGAGATGAAATTGAAAATCGTGACCATGGCCGGCGGCACCCGGCACAACGCCATAGCCCGGGATGCCATGACGGTGGTTGCCTGCCCGCCCGGAGAAGGCATTCGAGTTCGCGAGCGGGTTGCCCGGTTGGAGGCGATCCTGAAGGGGGAGTATGCCGGCCTCGATGATGGTCTGTGCATAAAGGCGACCACTTCGGACCTTGATACGGAAGTGGTTTGGAGTGAAGAGACAAGCCTTCGAGTGCTGAACCTGTTATTGGCGTTGCCCCACGGCGTGGCCGGAATGTCCAAAACCATCGAGGGGTTGGTGGAAAGCAGCAGCAACCTGGCGACAATGGCTGTCGAGCAGGAGGTGTTGCGCATATTGATGAGCCAGCGCAGTGCTTCCAGTGCCAAGCTTGTGGCCTTATCAGAAACGGTCCACGCCATTGCCGGTTTGGCGAATTGTCAGTTCGTCGATGAAAACAAATATCCGCCCTGGCAACCGGACATGAATGCACCGCTGTTGCAAACCGCCCAAGCGGTTTATGCGGGCTTGTTTGGAAAGGAACCGGTGCTGGAAGTGATCCATGCCGGATTGGAGTGCGCCATCATCGGTGAGCGTTGTCCGGGAATGCAAATGATCTCCTTTGGCCCTGACATTGAAAACCCCCACTCCCCCACCGAGCGGATGCGCATCTCGTCAGTGGGGAAAGTGTGGTGCTTTCTGGTGGCCCTGCTGGAGGCCATCGGGCGCTGAACGCTGATCCGGCGACGCGTAATAAGAAACCGCTCGAAATTACCGCGACACAAATTTCGATATTCGGATTTCAAACAATCAAGCAAGGCTGAAAAAGTATCGCTGTCATCAGGCAACACCGAACGCCGCGAGTTTGCGCCGCAGCGTGTTGAGGCCAATTCCCAACACCTTGGCGGTCTGGGATTTATTCTGATCACATCGTGCATAAATGTACAGGATGTGTTCCTTTTCGACGGCTTCCAGCGTACGAAAACCGCCGGGCGCGACATGGGCGGACGGTGCCGAAGATCTCTTGGGGAGACTGCGCATGTGTTCGGGTAGATGCACCACCTCCAAAGGTTTACCTTGCGCCAGATTGACAGCCGATTGCAGTACGGACTTCAATTCACGCACGTTGCCTGGCCAGGCGTAATCCAGCAACCGTTCGCGGACGGCATCGGAAATGTGCTGGGACCCTCTGGGATACTCGTCATACTTGCTTAAAAAAGCGTTGGCCAGCAATATGATATCCTCGCGCCGTTCACGCAACGGCGGCAGGTGGAGCCATCCGCCCCGGATACGGTAGTACAGGTCCTTGCGGAAGGCCTTCCGGCTGATCATACGATCCAGATCCTCGTTGGTAGCGGCGATAAACCGTAAATCCACCAGGATCCTGTCGCTGCTCCCCACGCGTGAAAACTCGCCTTCCTGCAGGACCCGTAAAAGCTTGCCCTGCAACTCCAGAGGAAGGTCGCCGATTTCATCCAAGAACAAGGTGCCCTGGTGGGTATGCTCCAAAAACCCGGCCCGGGGGGCCGTTGCCCCGGTGAAAGCACCCCGCGTATGGCCGAAAAATTCCGCCTCGAAGAGGTGGGCTGATATGGATGCCATATTGATGGGGGTGAAAGTCCCCTGAGCACGCGGACTGGCGTGGTGGATCGCCCAGGCGAGCAACTCTTTGCCGGTGCCGCTTTCACCGGTGATCAGAATAGGCACATTGCTGGCCGCATGTAGCTCCGCTTCCCGCAGAATTCGCCGCATGGGCGGGTTCTGGGTGAGGATCGGTTCGAAAGGCGCCGGATTGTCCAGTTCGGGATGGGTCTGGCGTTTCTCCATGTCCAGGATGTCCAGCAGTCGTTTTCGCTCCAGAGCCCGTGGCAAGGTGAGCGCGAGCACATCTTTGGCCACCGGTTTAACCAGGTAGTCATAGGCGCCTTTGCGCAAGCACTCCACGGCAGTGCGCGCTTCGTTGATCGCCGTGACCATGATACACTCGGTGCCGGGGCTGGAATTCTTAATGTGTTCGAGCAATGCCATACCGTCCATTTCAGGCATGGTCATATCGATCAGTGCCAGATCGAATGCCTCACCGGCATCAAAAGCAGCGGCGGCCTCCAATGGGCTGTCCACCAGACGCAGTTGGTGATACCCCAGATCTTTAAGTTTGCCCGCCAGCAATTCGAGGTAATCCCGGTCATCATCTATTAAAAGGATATGGTTTCCCATACGTCCCCTTTTGAACGGTTCAAACGTTCCAATTTGGAGTGATATTTAAAGTGTGTGCCACTATGGCGTATCTATATATAACCGATTGAAAAAATACAAGTATTTTGAGCAACCACTCCATTTTGGCACATGTTGAATCTCATAAAAAGACTGCCAGGTCCCGGCATGTCATGTGGATGGCATAATTTCACATGTTATTTCAATCGGTTGTTGAGCGGGTCCAGATTGGCACATCTATTGCGATACTAACGAGGGTTCCAATTTAGAGGGATCGCGGTTCGAATTTTTGTGCGGTAACAATCCCAAAGCGTTCAACCGGTGATGGTCGATGGGCGATGCCCATCCAGAAGACCCAACTATGGAAACAGAGGACAGTCAATGCAATCTGAAAACAGATCTGATGCAAAAAAAAGTGTGGTCGGCTCCGTAATGGTGGTCGGCGGCGGTATTGCCGGTATCCAGGCCTCCCTGGACCTGGCTGATTCGGGATACCTGGTAAAAATGGTGGAGGGAAAATCGGCCATCGGTGGTGTTATGGCCCAATTGGATAAAACCTTTCCCACCAACGACTGTTCCATGTGCGTCATATC
>JAGTVD010000499.1 GCA_018224505.1 Desulfatitalea sp.
CCACCGGCCTGTTGCTCTATCTGATCCTCAAGCGTGAAATCGGCCAGTTGGAAGCCTCCAAGCAATCCCTGGAAGAAAGCAACCAACGGCTTATCAGCATCCGGAAACGACTGGAAGCTTTTCAAAAAATCATCAATGCCAGCCCCATGGTGGTGTGCCTGTGGAAAAACGCGCCCTCCTGGCCGCTGACCATGATTTCCGATAATGCCCCCCAGCTTTTCGGCCATTCGGTGGATGCGTTTCTCTCCGGAAAAGTGCCCTACGCTCAAATCGTACACCCCGATGACCTGCAACGCATCACCCAGGAGATTATCGCCTATATCAAATCCAAGAAAGCGCACCCGATTGCCCAGCAGTATCGCATCATCACCGCCGAAGGCACCATCAAATGGGTGGAGGACCGCACCCTCATCCGGCACAATCCTGAAGGGCGCAT
The DNA here is from genome assembly GCA_018224505.1 of Desulfatitalea sp. GTDB lineage: Bacteria > Desulfobacterota > Desulfobacteria > Desulfobacterales > Desulfosarcinaceae > Desulfatitalea. Next base: position 437 of record JAGTVD010000499.1, read on the forward strand.
CGAGGCTTTCCAGGGCATCGTCTTCGATATCACCGATCTAAAAAATGAAGAGAATAAGAGCCGTGAGTTGCTAAAACAGTTGCTCCAGGCCCAGAAGATGGAATCGGTGGGCCGGCTGGCCGGCGGCGTCGCCCACGACTTCAACAATCTACTGGCGGTGGTAATCGGGTATGCGGAGTTGCTCCTGCACGACACAGACCCAACCCATCCCCGCCACGAAGGTTTATCCGCCATTCTGGAGGCCGCCCACCGCGCCAGGAACCTGACCCGTCAGCTGCTGGCCTTCGGCCGCAAGCAGATGCTCGATATCCAGGCCCTGGACATCAATGGCGTCATCACCCACTTCGAAAACCTGCTGCGGCGCATGCTGGGCGACGATATCACCCTCAAGCTGAGCCTCGATGACGCACCCTGCCTGGTGCGGGCCGATGTGACCCAGATGGAGCAGATTCTGCTCAATCTGGCCGTCAACGCCCGGGACGCCATGCCAGGGGGTGGCACGCTGACCATCGCCACTGAGGCGGTGGAGAGCGCCGCCGCCCATGCCGCCGCCGAGCCGGACACCCCCGCCGGTCCCCTCGTCCGGATCACCGTCCGCGACACGGGCATCGGCATCCCGCGGGAAGTGATCGATTATATCTTCGAGCCGTTTTTCACTACCAAAGACAAAGAGATCGGCAGCGGCCTGGGTCTCTCCACCGTCTACGGCATCGTCAAACAACATGGTGGCCACATCCTGGTGCACAGCACGCCCGGCAACGGCGCCACTTTCACCATACACCTGCCGCGGGCGGAAGCAGCGGTAACCACCCTGAGCGCCCCCCCGCCGGCGGCCCCCGTCCCACAACCGCCCCGCACCGCCACCGTATTGGTGGTGGAAGATGACGTCGGCGTCCGTCAAATGGCCTGTACCGTCCTCGAAAAATGGGGATACACCGTATTGAGTGCAGAGGATGCCGATAACGCCATTGCACTGGCACGCACCCACAAGGGCACCATCGATCTGCTGCTCACCGATGTGATCATGCCCACCATGAAGGGCCCGGAAGTGTATGCCCACATCGCCGACCTGCAACCGGGGCTCAAAGTACTCTACATGTCCGGCTATACCCGCAACGCCATCTTCAAAAACGATATCGGCGAAGCAGGCGCCCATTTCATTCAGAAGCCCTTCTCCATCAATGCCCTGGCGGACCAGGTGGCCCATGTTCTCTCCACGGAACCGTCCGCTTGACCCCACCCCTGACAAACCGCAGACTATACATGAATAATGCCACTGCCAGACGGGTTACAGCGCATTCCGGGCCAAGTGCTTCGCCCCTTTGACCGCCAGGTAGAGAAAGCCGAGGGGCAGTAGAATCGTCTGAATGATGAAAAGGGCGATCAAATCGATGATGGTGCCGATGGACTGGGATATCTTCTCCTGGAGCAATGCGGCGTTCTCCCGCACCTTGAGCATGTTCTTGCCGCTGGCCATCAGGCTCTCATGCCATTTCTGATCCTCCTCGACCGTGATCACCTCGGCAGCGGACTGTTCGATGCGTTGCAACGCTTCGGTCTTGGTCTGAATCGGTTCGTCGAGAAAAAGCCGCTCCACCGCCCCGCTGGAGATAGCCACGAAGGGCAGCACAAAGCGCACGAATAGCAATACCAGCACGAACTTGAATAATATTTTCCGCTGCCGGGCGCCGAAAGGCCCCCGCTCGCCCACCAGCAGCCACAGCACCAGCAGCGCCAGCGGTACGGCGATGACGATCTTGGCCACCCACCAGCCCGAGAAGGTCAGCAGCAATTTCTGAATGGCCAGAGATACGGTGGCGACCAGCATGACCGTGGAAAACTGCTCCACCAGGTCGTTGAGGGGGTCGAGCACCTGGCCCGGCGCAACGGAGAGCCCCACCCCCGCCGGGGTGGCCGCCACCTCCACATGCTGGATGACGGAAAGAATCCCGTTCAATACCCGCGCCATGGCAAATGTGGCGGCGGCACTCTTGAACGCCTTGTCAAAATAGGCTTCCCCCGCCCGGTCCCCATACGCCGTAAAGTTCAATACCAGCAAAACGGCCATTACCACCATCAGCAGTTTGTTGCCCACGACACCTCCTCTTCTGCATGGTCCCCACCACGGTTACCCCCTCGTACCCGGTGCCACAGGAACCCAGCCTGTCACCAAACGCGGCAAGCACCCGCACCAGAGGAGCGGCTTCCAGCCGCGATGAGAAAGCAAGAAGCTCCCTGCGGCCCGATCGCGGCTGGAACCCGCTCCCACAGAGAGCCGGTCTATAACAACGCGGGAATCCGACACCATCCCCCCGCCACCCAACCCAACCAACCCAACAAACCCGACCAACCCTACCCCCCCCGATAACAAACCAACTGCTGCGTCACGACATCCGACTGCAGGATCAGGCCATGGTCGCGCACGTCGAACACCTGGACCACCGGGGCGAAACGGCTTTCGGCGGGGCTGACGGTGGAGAGGATGTTGGGCAGGGTCCGCAGCCAGGCAGTGTCTATCCGCACATCGGGGTTTTCAGGGTAGATGGCCAGGTAGAAGATATTGGTTTCGGTAAGGTCGTGGAAAAAGTGTGTGCCGAAGGAGAGATCGGGAATCAGGCTGCCGTCCTGGTAGCTCACCTCGGCCAGGGCGCTGATGTGGTTGATCTCGGAAAAGGTGACAGGCACGCCCATGGCCGGCGTGTGGGTTCCCCAGCGGCCCGGTCCGAGCAGCAGTGTGGGCATGCTTTCAGGATCGACCAGCAGGCGGTTGAGTTTGCCGATCAGGCGGGCCACACTGTAGCGATCGGTGAGGGGCAGTTCGGTATAGGCCCGGGGATCCACCCAGATGATAGCCCCGATGGGCAGCGAGACGTTGCCGCCCATGAAACGCCCTTCACTGCGGATGAAGACCTGCGCCTCGGGAAGCCGCTCGGGCATCGCCACGCCGGCCCGGCGGCCGATGGTCTGGAACGGCCGGCACTGAAGCAAATTGATTTGAATCTCGTCGGCCTGGTTGAAGTTGACGGTGAACTCGATGTCCACCGGCGCCCCATAGGCGCGCTGGAGGGTGTGCAGCATGCGATCCATGATCCGGGTAAAGGAGGTACTGGTCAGGAAAGCATCGAAGGTGAGCACCCACTGCTCCGGCATCGACCGTCCGGCGGCCCGGGCACGGTCGGCCGCCTCGGTGTCGCGCACCGCCACCCGTTCCAGGTGGATACCCAGATCCATGGCGGTCAACTCCCGCAGGGAAATGGTTTCCAGGGTGTTGGCCTCCAAATTGAGGTGATCCACATAGTGCTGGGAGTATTTACGGATGTCCTGCATACCTGTCAGCGGCTTGACCAACGGTTGATCCATGGCCACGATGCGCGGGTAGTCGTTTTCCACCCGGTTGACCGCCCGCGTGCCGAGCCCCAGCACCAGGCGCAGCATACCGGCGTTGGCGTCCATCCCCTTTTTCCACACATAGGGGTTGTGGGAGAGCCCCACCCCGGCCATTTCCGGGAAGAAATAGTTTTTGTGATAAGCCCCGGAAACCCGCTGTACCAGGAGGGCCATCTGCTCATCCATCAGATCGAGCCCGCGCTGGCGACGGTAGGCCAGGGCGTCGGGGTTCATGGTGCTGGCGTAAATGTTGCGCACCGCCTCCTCGAACGCCTCGTAGCGTTTTTCGGGCGAGCCCTGATTGACGCAGAAGAAGCTGTCGTATTTTCCGGCGAAGGCGCTGCCGAAGGCATCCTCCAGCAAACTGCTGGAGCGCACGATGATGGGTGACTGGCCGAAGTATTCGAGCATCAGTTGAAACCGCTCGCGCACATTCTCGGGAAAGGACCCCGCCAGCATCCTGGCCTGCAGGGCTTCGGCCTTTTCGAAGTAGCCCTCCGGGGTTTTGTGCTCCATGAACAGCTTCCACCAACCATTCTGCACGATGTACGAATAGAAGACATCCGATCCGATGTAGAACGAATCGTGGGGTTCCAACACCTCCGCCCACCGGTATTCCGTGTCCCGGAGCAGAATCTGGCGGGCCAGCAACATACCCAGGGATTTGCCGCCGATGAAGC
>JAGTVD010000500.1 GCA_018224505.1 Desulfatitalea sp.
GCCGCTGCCATGGCCACTTCCGAACTGAGAACGCAGCTGAAAGCACTCCGCACGGACGGCGGCACCATCACACTTTATTGGAACGGACGATTTGAGCAAATGTCGATCTCCGCAATCGCCGTCGCTGCCCTTGCCGCCATCGATTCATAATGAAACGGGATGTCTGAAAAAGCATTCAGTCGCGGGTTTAAATCACGCCGCATTCACAGGCATCAACATCAAACAACCGGCAGGTATTGGTCCAGATGGTTTCCGCCAGGTCAGCCGGGTCCGCTTGCCGAATTTCGGCCAGCTTGAACAGGACCGTACGCACGAAGGCGGGTTCGTTGCGGCGGAACTTGTTGCGTTCGGGTGTCGGGGTCAGATAGGGCGCGTCCGTTTCCACCAGCAGCCGGTTTGCCGGAATGCGCCGGGCCATCTGGCGCAGCGCCTGCCCGCGGGATTGGATGGTCAGAATACCGGTGATCCCAATGTGCAGATCCATGGAGAGGTAAGCATCCAGATCGGCCTCGCTGCCGGAGAAACAGTGGACAACCCCTTGGCGCAGCGGCGCCCAATGGGTGCGCAGCAGCTTCAGAAAACGACCGCCGCTATCCCTTTCATGGAATATCATCGGCAGATTCAAGGTCTCGCCCAACGCCAATTGGTGCAAAAACCAACGCTCCTGATCCGGCTGTGGGGAGTACATGCGATTGAAATCGAGGCCGATCTCCCCCCACGCCTTGACCTTGGGGTGGGCCGCCATGGCCTGCATTTCGGCCATGGACGCTTCGGCACCGCTTTTGGCATCGTGCGGGTGCAAACCCACTGCGGCATATACCCCATCATAACGCTCGGCAATGGCAATCGCCTTCCGGGAGGTGGGCAGATCAATGCCCACGGCCATCATCGCTTTCACGTCCGCTTGGTGCGCACGCTGAATCACCCCATCCAGATCACGGTCATATCCCCTGTCATCCAAGTGGCAGTGGCTATCGAAAATATTCATTTTCAGCAATCATCCTTTATTTAATTCATCCCCAGTCCAGAACGATTCAAAACTCTTGCGGCATAGGCCCAGGCTGGGTAAAATAGCACATTTTCAATCGAATTCAGCAACCGTCAATATTACACGATCTGGAAACCGATGGAAAAGACCGAATTTCAAACCTACGACGATTACATCAAGGCATTGACCGATATCAGCCATGCGATCACCTCCGATCTCTATCTGGAGGATCTGCTCAAACTGATCGTGATGGTGACCGCCAAAGTGACCGGAGTGGCCATCTGCTCCCTCTGGTTGATCGATGACACACCATCGCCGCCCATTATCCGACTCAAAGCGACCCAATCCATCGCCCCGGAATATGTCAAGGACCGCAGCCTGAACCTCAACGAGGGCGTGGTGGGCCATGTGGCCACAACTAAAAAGCCTTTGATCATCAAGAATGTTCTCAGGGAACGCCGCTTCAAAGAGAAAGAGATGGCCAGGAACCTGGGATTGGTTTCCATGGTGGGCGTACCGCTGCGCTTGAAGGATGATAAGGTGATTGGCGTTCTCAACTGCTTTACCTGCGAGCCCTATGCCTTTTCAGAGACCGAGGTGAACCTGCTCACCGCCGTGGCCAACCAGGCGGCAGTGGCCATTCTCAACACCGAGTTGATGGTCAAAACCCGGGTCATTCAGGAGGAATTGGAGACCCGCAAAGTGGTCGAACGCGCCAAGGAGATTGTCATGCAACGCATGGGGATGAAAGGCGACGAGGCTTACCGCTGGCTCCAGAAGCAGAGCATGGATACGCGTCGCACCATGCGTCAGGTGGCCGATGCGGTGCTGCTATCTTCGGAACTGCAACTCAAAGGGATTTAAAGAATGGTTGGCGGCCATCTTTTTATTGACAAAAATGTCCTCTTTGTTTAGGGTGCCAAGGCTTTAAGATCCATGTCAAAGAGGACATGGAGTTCTGTACTTCTTTCCGCACATAGCTGTGCGGGCGACAATTCCAAAAACAGACAAAGGCGTCTGCGGCTTCCAAGACCTCTTGGGGCAGGCGCCTTTTTGCGTCTGTGCAGGGCGTTGCGCCTTTGCGCCCCCCGGGAGCGGGACGCCGCGGACCCGCCCGGGGTATCCCGGGACTAATCCGTAAGAAGGAGTGAGTACCATGCGTTTCGACAAACGAAATGACGTTCTGGGCACTGTCAACCGTGGAAATCCGGCGGAATCGGGGTTGTGCACCCTGTGCCGGGCTGATTGCGAAGGCAAGTGTGAAACCTGGCTATCGAGCATGGTGGGCCGCAAACTGTTATACCCAAGGGATTTCGGCATCGTGACCGCCGGGGCCAACAATACCACCCACGTGGGGGTTTCCTACAATGCCTTGCGCGTGCAGGGCTACGCTTATGGCGCCCATGGCATCAACGGCCGTCTATCCAGCGATCCGGACGACTGCATCTTTCCCAATGTGGATCTGACCACCGAATTTGGCTGTGAGGTGAAAACCAAGGCCCGCATTCCATTGATGACCGGCGCACTCGGCTCCACCTTCGTGGCGGCCAAATATTGGGATTCGTTCGCCGTCGGCGGCGCACTGGTGGGTATCCCCATTGTGATCGGCGAAAACGTGGTGGGCGTGGACCGCGAGTCGGAAATCC
>JAGTVD010000501.1 GCA_018224505.1 Desulfatitalea sp.
GCCCTGTCTGAACGCAGTGAGTTTGCGGGCCTACCCGGAGCACACGCCTTAGCGCCACTTGAACCCCTTTGCGTGCAGCGACACACCCCCGCTACCGGGACCACCGGCTCGATGGGCACAAACGCCGCGTCATCTCTTTGGGTTAAATGCAATCGCCCCGGGGTGATATCGGCCCTCTTGACTTATGCCCGTATTTTTTCTATCCATAGCCTAAAATTACGCGTTGGCTTTCCCGCCTTACAGGGATTGCGAGCAATGAGTTATGCAACAGGCCCAGCCACCCAGACTCATGTCGGGGTGGTTTTTTTATTGGGAGCAGGGACGTGCACAAGCTGTTGGTCATCGACAACTACGACTCGTTCACCTACAACCTGGTACAGATGTTTCGTCTTTACCCGCTGGATGTCCGGGTGGTACGCAACGATCGGGTCGATCTGGAAAAGGTGGCCCAATTTGCCGCGGACTATTTTGTGATCAGCCCGGGCCCCAGGGATCCGGCCCATGCCGGCATCTCCTTGGCGCTGATCCGGCAGTGGTATGAGACGGTTCCCATTCTGGGGGTCTGTCTGGGAATGCAGTGCATCAACGAGGTGTTCGGCGGCCGAACCCTGCGCGCCACCCAACCCCTGCATGGCAAAACCAGCGCCATCCTGCACGACGGTCAAGGCTTGTTCGCCGGCCTGCCGTCCCCTTTCCAAGCGGCGCGCTATCACAGCCTGATGGTGGCTCCCGACACCCGGGCCCTGCGTGAGGAACTGACGATTACCGCCCGTACCGCGGACGACACGATCATGGGCCTGGCGCACCAGCGCCATCCGTTGTGCGGGGTCCAGTTTCATCCGGAAAGTTTTCTCACCGAGCACGGTTTCACGCTGGTGGAGAACTTTCTCCAACTCGGTCCTTTGAAACGGCCTTATGAACCGTAAAGCGCCTCTCTATCCATTGCCGCAAATCGGTACCCTGACCGGTTTGCATATCCAACCCCTTGAATTGCGGGAACCGTTCGAGGCGTTGTGTGCCCGGTTTGCCCATCTGCCGGGAACGGTGGCCCTGCTCAGCGGCGGCGATCTGGATTGCGCCCGTTACCACTTGCTGGGTCTGCGCCCCTGGATGGTCCTGGCCGGCCGAGCCGGTCACATGCAACTGTGTGTGGACCAGGAGGCGCACTTAATCGACGCTTCCCCCCTGGATCTGTTGGAAGCGCTGCTGCGCGCACTGCGGTTGCCCGCCGGCGACTGGCCCCTGCCCATGGCGGCGGGGTTGATGGGCTATCTGGCATACGACCTGAAAGACGATCTGGAGCAACTGCCCCGCACCAGCGTGGATGACCTGCAGTTGCCCCACCTGCTGTTTTATGCGCCGTCGCTGCTGGTCGTCCGCGACCGGCATATGAAAACGACCCGGTTGATGATTCCCCTGCGTTCAAAGGCACCGCAGACCCCGTCGCAACTGGTGCAATGGTTCAATACCATGGCCGCCACAGCGCCTGCCGGTAAGGGTGGCTTCCATCTGCCCACCGCCGGCCGCACCGCCAACTTCACTCCGGAGGCCTACCAGGCAGCCGTCCGGCAGGTGATCGATTTCATCGCCGCCGGCGACGTTTACCAGGTCAACCTTTCCCAGCGGTTCAAGGCGCCCTTCGACGGCGATTCCTTTGCCTTGTTCCAGCACCTGTACACCCGCAATCCGGCTCCGTTTTTCGCCTTTATTCAGGCCGGCGACCACCAGATCCTCTCCACCTCCCCCGAACGGTTTCTGTTGCAGGTCGGACGACGGGTGGAGACCCGGCCCATCAAGGGCACCCGGCCCCGGGGCCGCACCGCCGAGGCGGATGAGGCCCTGCGCCGGGAGCTGGCCGCCAGCGCCAAGGACGACGCCGAGCTTTCCATGATCGTCGACCTGCTGCGCAACGATTTGGGCAAGGTGTGCCGGGCCGGCACCGTGCGGGTCTCTGAACACAAGCGGATCGAGGCGTACCGGAATGTCTACCACCTGGTCTCCCGGGTGGAAGGCGAGCTGGATGCGAACCAGCAGAGTGTGGATCTGATCCGGGCCGCCTTTCCCGGCGGTTCCATCACCGGTTGTCCCAAGGTGCGGGCCATGGAAATCATCGACGAACTGGAGCCTTGCCGCCGCCATCTCTACTGCGGCAGCATCGGCTACGTCAGCTTCCACGGCACCATGGATCTGTCCATCGCCATCCGTACGGCCACCATCACCGGCAATACCCTCTGCTATAGCGCCGGCGGAGGGATCGTCTTCGATTCCGATCCGCGGGCCGAATACGAGGAGACCCTGCACAAAGCCCACACCCTTCTGGCGGCCTGTCAGGCGGGCCCATCCGGAGATGACGCCGGTATGGTCGTGTGGTGCAATGGTCGCCTGCAACCCGCTGCGGCGACCGCCATCCCCATCACCGACCAGGGCCTGTTGTATGGCTACGGTTTCTTTGAAACTATCCGAGTGGATGACGGCCGGGCACCGCTGCTGGCAAGCCATCTGTCGCGCTTTGAAGCCACCTGGTGCGCACTGATGCCCGGTACCCCGCCCGATCTGACATGGGAGGCGATCATTGCCCGGGTGACGGCCGCCAACGGTTTGCACAAGGGCTGCGCCGCCGTCAAGATCCTGGCCACGCGCGGCAGCCGCGCCGCCGCGCCCTGGGACCACACCCTGCTGGTGACCGCCCGGCCATACACCCACCGGCTGACCGGAAAACCGGTGGGCGGTCTCTGCCTGGGCACTTACCCCGATCCGCACCAAAGCCCACTGGCAGCCCACAAGACGCTCAACTATCTCTATTACCTGCAGGCCGGACAGTGGGCTGCCGCCAATGGCTTCGACGAAGCCCTGATCCTCAATCCCGACGACACGGTTTCGGAAACCAATACCACCAACCTGCTGCTGATCGACGGCCGTGAGGTCATCCGGCCCGCCTCGCCGGCCGTGCTGCCCGGCGTCATGGCGGCGGCGGCCTGCAATCAGCTCGCAAAATGGGGCTTCCGCGTGACGCAGCGGGCAGTGTCTCGTCGGGAACTGCTCGAATCGGCCCAGGTGCTGGCTGCCAATGCCCTCATGGGCGTCGTGCCCGTCGTGCAGATCGATCACCAACCGCGGGCCGCCGGCAGCGACCTTTGGCGCCGCCTCAACGATGCCATCATCCCCGCCTGGTGCGCCGGATAGCCCGGTCAGCCAATTTGCCTGTAGCTTTTAAAACCAGGGTAATCGCGTATCTAAGTTGATACGGTACATGGTTCATCAGACATGCTCTGATGGTTTCAGCACATCAGGAGGTGGTCCCGGCTGGGGGGTGTGGCGCTGCGTCCGCAATGGTGTTTTAGACCCGGTTGGGGGTGTGCGGAGGGTCGCTCGGCCCGCACTCCCTCACCGCCGTGAGTTTGCGGGCCTACACGGACAACACCCCTTCCCGGGTCTTAAACGCCGTTGCGTGCCGGGCCACACCCCCCCAGCCGGGCC
>JAGTVD010000502.1 GCA_018224505.1 Desulfatitalea sp.
AGACGACCACGATGTTGCCCGACAGCATCTGCCTGGGACTGGTGGTGTTGTAAATACGGAAGACCGCTTCGAGTGCCCGTTGCCGAGAAACAAAGCTCACCTCGAAATTGCGCACATCCGCCTGCCACCGCACCCGGGAGACGGGAGCAGGTGTCGGCGTTTTGGTCGCACTTTGCTGCGCGGTCGGCGCAACAGGTGCAGGCGGCGCGGCGCTTTCCGGGCGGACCGTTTCGACCCGGCTTTTCTGGGTGGTGGCGCCTTTCTGCACGGAAGGGGTCTGCGCCTTGTCGATCACCATCCTGGCTAACAGGACATCCTTTTCGTCCCTTAATGCAGCGGTCTGTTGCCGCAAATCACCTATCTCCTGCTCGAGCCGCTGCACGGTACGGTGTTTCTGGTAATAGGCGATCCCTATCACGGCAGCGGCCAACTGACTTAACACGAGTGCGACAGCCACCGCAATCACGAGTCCCTTGAAGTGTTTAAAAGGAATCACGCGGCCGTGCTCACCCACCAGCATGACGCTCCAATAGCGTCGCCGGTTGGGCGCCCTGCCCGGGTCCGCTGCGTTGCTTCGCTTTTTAAACATCACACCCACCTAAAAAAGCTTGTTTTGCACTGTGTATCCCAGGTGCCGGTAGGCATCCTCCGACGCTTTGCGCCCCGAGGATGTGCGCATCACCAGCCCGATTTTGAGCAAAAAGGGTTCGACGACATCCACCAGCGTGTCCGACTCCTCCTGGAGTGTCGCGGCGATGGCTTCAATGCCCACCGGACCGCCGTGGTAATAATCGATAATGGTCTTCAAGTATCGCCGGTCGAGACCGGTCAGCCCTCTGTCGTCCACCCCTTCCAGGGTCAGCGCCGCTTCCACCGTTTCGCAGGTGATGTGGCCGTCCCCGCGAACCTGGGCGTAGTCCCGGACGCGCTTTAGCAGCCGGTTAACAATACGTGGCGTGCCCCGCGACCGCAGCGCAAGGGAATGGGCACCGTCTCCATCAATGGTGACATCGAGAATATCGGCAGAGCGCTTGATGATATGGACCAAATCGGCAACCGAGTAGAAATCAAGGCTGCGAAACAGACCGAAACGGTCGCGCAAGGGGGCTGAAAGCAATCCCACCCGCGTCGTGGCGCCCACCAGTGTGAACCGATTGAGCCGGTAACGATGGCTCCTGGCATGAATGCCTTTATCAAAAACGAAATCCACTGCAAAATCTTCCATGGCCGGATAGAGAAACTCTTCGACGGTTTTGGGGGTTCGGTGGATCTCATCGATGAAGAGAATATCCCCCTCTTCCAAATGGGTGAGAATGCCGATCAGGTCTCCGCCCTTTTCCATTGCCGGCCCCGAAGTCACGGTCAGCCTTCCCCCCATCTCCCGGGCAATGATATGTGCCAGGGTGGTTTTACCCAAGCCCGGTGGACCATGAAACAACACGTGCTCCAGGGGTTCTTTGCGAAACAGGGCCGCTTCGATGGCGATTTTCAGCGTGTCCACCACTTCCTGCTGGCCCACATAGTCCGCCAACCGTTCCGGTCGCAAGGATTGAATGTCCGGCTCACCGTCGTCGGGTTGACATACGCTGTCGACCAATCCCTTTTGAATCACGCCTCTCGTTAATGCATCCTCATCCATGGGCAACCAAATGCTTCTTTTGGGTTTTCACACCTTGCACCTGTACCTGTCTTTTATTGGCCCTTCTCTCCCCGATACACTTCCTCGAACAGTGCTTCCGGTGTCCCAATGGCGCTGTTGCGCTTCATTGCCATCGCGATCATGCGTTTGGCATCCGCCGGTCTATGCCCCAACTGATTGACAAGCACATCCATAACGGGCTGCATGAAGTCTTCCGGTGCGGTTTTCTCAGTGGTGTCACTCTTGCGTATCAAGGTAAACTTACCCACCTTGCCTTGCAGCGTGGCGATGATTTTCTGCGCTGTACGCAAACCAATGCCTTTTAGATTTTTCAGACAATCCAGGTTGTTGGACTCAATCGCATCAGCGATTTCCCGGATGGGAATGGTCAGCGCCTTGGCGGCTTTGAGCGGGCCGATGGCGTCCACTGTAATGAAATGCTGGAAAAACGCTTTCTCTGCTTCCAGATTGAAACCGATCAGAACAGGTTTAGGTTGGCGCTCGGTCTGGTGGAAATAGATATAGAACGAGACCTCATCGCCGACTTGCTTGGCGCGCAGGGTCTCATGCACAAAGGCGGGCACCAGAATTTCGTATCCCACCTGATTCACGAGCAGCAGGATACGGTCGTCCTCTTTTTTTAATAGTCGGCCCTCAAGGTAAGCAATCATTTTCCGGTTACGGCCTTTCCAAGGATCCTTCAGCGTAAGTGCTGGCTGCCACCATAGCGAAAGAGGCCGATCAGGGCAAGGCCCAAGGCATCCGAGGCATGGTAGGGGCGAATGGGCTGTTTGCAGGTCAAAACGCTGCGCACCGACTTCTCCAGCTGTTCTTTGCTGGCGTTCCCGTTGCCTGTCAGGACCTGCTTGGCTTCCCGCACCGCAATCGGACACACGGTCACATCCGCCTTGCGACTGGCCAACAGGATCACACCGGACACTTGCCCGAGGGAGATTCCGGAACGGGGATACTTATCGAGTGAAAACACATCTTCTATCACTAGAAGGTCGGGGTTTTCATCGGCGAACAGGTCGCAAAGCCGATTGTAGATTTGCTCGAGGCGCACAGCCAGGGGGGTTTGTGAGGCGGTTTTAACAACACCAAAAGCGAAACTGTTCACTTTATGGCCTGTTCCGGTGATGATGCCAATACCGGTGGCCGCCAGACCGGGGTCTATCCCCACGACCTTGACGCTCATGATGGGGTAAAAAGTTGTGAGGGCTGAATGGGTTGGGGGGACTTGCCCATACTGTTGAAAACCGCACCCATCACCGCTAAAGCTCTTTGAGTCGTGTGGCCGCCACTTTTGCTTCACTGCTCTGGGGGAATCGATCCTCCAGCGCCTTCCAGACCAGCCGCGCGTTGGCTTCGTCGCCCAACTGCAGAAAGGCCATGCCCTGTTTGAGCATCGCCGCGGGAACCTTGTTCCCATTGGGATACTTCTCTATCACCGTCTGGTATTCGAGAATAGCTTTCTCATACCATCTTTCGCGGTAATGCGTCTCGCCGATCCAAAACTGGGCATTGTTGACCAGCGACGATTGGGGAAAACGCTTCAATAATTGTTGGAAGCCCTCCCGGGACGTTTCCATTTGCCCGTTATCAAAGGCTTGCTTGGCCTGTTCGTAGAGTTGCGTCTCGTTCAAACCGGCATCGAAAGGCCTGGCGGGCTGCTTGGCATCCCCCGGGGTTGCGGCTGCAGCCACGGATGGCGGTTGCAATCCCAGATACTGTTCCACGGCCGCCAATCGCCGTTCCAACCCGGCAACCTGGGTGGTCGATGCATCGCGCCGTTGATCGCGTTGATCATCATCGACGCGTTCAGCGGCAACGCTTCGTTGGATTTTGTGCTCCAACTGCTCCACCCGGCCGGTCAGCAGACGCAGGTCCTGTTGCACACGATCCATGCCGGCACCCATGCCGGCATATTGGGATCGCAAGTCGGTTTCCACCGTCTCGCGTGTTCTGGCCAGCCGCTGGGTTTCACTCTCCATCT
>JAGTVD010000503.1 GCA_018224505.1 Desulfatitalea sp.
CCATGCCCGGCATTTGCATATCCACGATGGCCACCTGGAAGGGGTTGTTGCGATCCACCGCTGCGCACAGCATGCGCAGGGCCGCCGGTGCGTCGGGCGCTTCGGCGGTCCGGGCCCCCCAGGCACGCAGTTGGGTCGTCAGCACCTCGCGGTTGGTGGTGTTGTCATCCACCACCAGGACATGCGCACCGCGCAAATCGGCTTCCGGCCAAACCACCGCGGACCGGCCGTCCTGTTTGGCCAGCCGGGCGGTGAACCAGAAAGTCGACCCTTTTCCCGGTGCGCTGGTGACGCCGATCTCGCCGCCCATCAGCGTAGCCAGCTCCTTGGCAATGGCCAACCCCAGACCGGTGCCGCCGTACTTGCGCGTGGTGGTGCCGTCCTCCTGGGTGAACTTCTCGAAGAGCCGTTGGGGGTCGTCCGCGGCAATGCCGATGCCGGTGTCCCGCACGGAAAAACGCACCACCGCTTCATGATCGTCCTCCCATGCCAGGGCCGCCCGCACGCTCACTTCCCCCAGATGGGTGAACTTGATCGCGTTACCCGCCAGATTCACGAGCACCTGGCGCAGCCGCCCCGGGTCGCCCCGCAGCAATGCCGGCACTTCGGGCGCCGCGGCACAGATGAACTCCAGATTCTTCGCCTGCGCCCGGGGCGCCATCATGGCGGCAAAGTCATCGAGCAGGGCACGCAGGTCGAAATCCAAGACCTCCAGATCCATCTTGCCCGCTTCGATTTTTGAAAAGTCCAGGATGTCGTTGATCAGCCGCATCAGGGCCGCGGCACTGGACTGGATGGTTTCGGTGTAGTGCCGCTGCTCCGTGTTCAGGTCGGTGTCCAGCAGCAACCCCGTCATGCCGATCACACCGTTCATGGGCGTCCGAATTTCATGGCTCATGTTGGCCAGAAACTGGCTCTTGGCCTCATTGGCCATTTTCGCCTGGGCGGCCATTTCATTGGCATAAGCGGTCTGCCGCGCCAGGTGGCGGTTGAGGGCCTCGGCCTCCTCCTTGGCCTGTTGCAGGGCCGCCTCGGCCCGCTTGCGCTCGGTGATGTCAAAGTTGACCCCGATGACCCGGTTCGGTCGGCCGTCGGCATCGCGCACCACGGTGGCCGCACCGGCCAGGTGCCGGACAGCGCCGTCGGGCAACTGTACCCGAAACTCGATGTTCAACTCCTTCTCCCCCGCCAGGGCCGCCCTCAAATCTTCCATGGCCCCGGGCAGATCTTCGGGCAGCAGGCAGCGGGACCAGTCGACAAAACGGTGGCCGAAGGCATCGGGGGCCACACCGAACAGTTCGAACATATGCTCATCCCAGGAAAGATGGTCCCCGTCCGGTTGGTAATCCCAGATGCCGATACCCGTTCCCCCGGTGGCCAGGGCCAGTCGCTCCAAGGCGTTGGACAAGCGCCGCTCGCGCTCGATCAGATCACCGCGGGAGGCCTCCAACTGCTCGAGGTTGCGGGCATTGGCAAAGGCCAGGACCAGTGCGGGCAGCATCGCCAGAGCGAAATTGAGGTAGCGCTCCCGGTGCCGGGGCAAGGCGATCCCGTCCACCAGCAGAACGCCCAGGGGGTCACTGCCCTGCTGCACCTTCACCATGAACCCCGCGCCCGATTCGGTCCAGGCATGGCTCGCCTGCAGCCGGACCATGCGGCCGGCGGTGGCGGCCGAAGGGGGCGTTTGGGATGGCCAGCCGATCAGATCGCCCGGCCGCCCCTGGCGCAGCGGCAGATACGCCTGGACAGCCGGTGCGCAGAGCATCTCGAACAATTCAAAAATGGCACCGGTGATGTCCGATTCGCGCTTCAGGGCCACAAAGCGGTGCAGCATGTCGAAAGCCGTGGCATAATCGGCCGCCTGGGCTGCCTCGGCCCCCCGCGCAGCCACCATGTCCGCCGTGCGCCGCGTTTGCAAAAGATCCCTGAGCTGCAAACGCAGCAAATCCAACCCCACCGGCACGCGTTCGCAGGGTCGCGCCACGAATGCGGCCAGGGCTGCCAGTTGGTCGGCACTGTCGGGCAACACCCCGGTGTCCAGCAGCACCAGGCGGGCGCACGACTCGCTGAAAAATTCGCGTGCGGCGGCCTGATCGAACCCCCACGCGGTGAGACGGTCGGGCCAGTCGGCGAGCCAGCCGGGGGTCAACAGGTAGGCACCCGCGGACTGATAATGCGCAACCAGGGTTGCGGGCAAAAATAGTTCGAAGGTGCCCGGCCCCAAACCGACCCGTGGCTGCAGCGCCGGATCCAGGTCGCGATGGGCCGCCCGGAAACAGTCGCCGTTCAACAGCAGCAGATGATCGAAGCGCTCGACGTGCGCCGCCAGCGCCGACGCCAGCAACGCCTCGCAGTTGGCGGCACCGCGGCAGGCGCAGGGAAACGTCACCACCCGCGCCCCGTCCACCTGCTCGGCGGCCAGGGCCGCCACCACCTCCCGCCCCAGCAGATCACACACCAGAATACCGTAACGATCGCTCATACCCACACGTACCCACTCAATCCGCCACCGCCTGTTACGATGGCGGAAATGTCAACTGTCAGAATCCAAATGTCCAATCAAGGTGATCCCGCGATTACGATTATATGGATTACGATCATATAATGGTCATTGTGCTTCGCTTACCCTTAACACGATCCCCATCGATGCACCGCCTCGGATATGGCCATCAACACCGACTCGGGCACCTGCCACGGGATTTCTCCGTGGTTGTCCGCCAGGATGAAACCGCCGCCCGCGCCGACCTTGTCGATGGCCGTCTTGACCGCTGCCTCGGCCTGGGCGTCATCCCAGTGGCGCATGGTGATGCCATTGAGGTTGCCCAGCAATGTCAGCCGGCCCCGGCAGGCCTTTTTGAGCGCCGCCAGATCCTCCTCGGCGCTGACCCCCACAATGGCGGTACCGGTTTCGACCACATCATCCACGATGGACAGGCAGCGGCCCGAAGCAAAATGGGTGGCGCTGGGTCCCTGGATTTGGGATAGCGTTTGCCGCGCCACCCGTTGGCCTGTTTTCAGGTACAGAGCCCGCGGTATAATGGTGGTCGAGGAGACCGGGTCGAAATAACAGATGGCCGTGGCCCCTGCCCGCAACTGCGCGTTGGCCCAGGCCACGCAAAAGGCGGTATTGACCGCCATCAAACGCTCGAACAGATCCGGCTGTTCGGCCATGAGCGTCAGGTAGCCCTCAAACCCCATCTGCATCACCGGCAGGGAGAACGGGGAGATGACCACCCCGATGATGGGCACCGTATCACCCACCCGGGCCTTCATCCCGGCGATGGCCGCCAGCACACGGGTCAAACAGGGACAATCGTCGATGCGCGGCGCCGTCAAACCACGGATCGCTTCGGGTTGCCGGATCAAAGGCAGGCCGGCGTTGGGCGGACCATCGTCCACAAAGACCACCTCACCGCCCCAGGCCTCGACCTCGATCGCGGCGTAAAAAAAGGCATACAGGCAATCGTGGCGGTACTTGGCCTGCATGCGCAACTGCCCCTCGGCCACCGTTTCGGCCGCTGCAAAGTAGTCTTTTATGGACAGCCCCAGTTCCCGCGCCCCGTGCAGGGAGTTCAGCAGAAAGAAAGGCACCCGGTCCGGCGCCTGGTGGCTCAGTGCGGTCACCACCCGCTGCATGGAGGTCATGGGTGCGGGGCGGTTCATGAGGCACCGCCGGTCAAGCGGGCGATGATCGCCGGTGCCTCCGAGGCGCTGCGCCCCATGGCATCGGCCCCCACCTCGCGCCACAATGCCTCGTCCAGACGAAACGGCGCGCCCCCGACCACGATGGGCACCAAACGGCCGGCGCGCGCCAGGCCTTCCCGCACCCGGGCCACCCGCAAGGCCGAAGGCAGCATCAAGGTGGACACCATGACCATATCGACCCCTTCCGCGACGACCCGTTCCACCAGGCCCGCCACATCCATTCGACCATAATCGTGCACGACGAACCCACTGGCCCGCAGCACGGCATGCACCATGCGCTTGCCCAGCAAGTGATAATCCTCCAGCACCGCCAGGGCGATCACCGGCCGCTCCCCCCGGGCCGCGGCCACCGCCGGCAGCAACTCATCCACCAGCGCCTCGCAGATACGCCCGCTCATATAGACCTGGGAAAGCGCCAGATCCCCCTGCTCCCAACGCCGCCCGATCCGCTCCAGTGCGGGCAGCACCAGGCGCTCGATGCGTTGCAGGCCATCGCCGTCATCCCCCGGCGCGGCGAGCATCCGGGCGGCGGCCAGACGATCCAGGGCCAGCAGCGCCGCTTCGAAGGCACGCGCCTCGGCCCCATCGTCCCCATCCTGTCGTTGCTCCAGCATCGAACCCCTCCCGTCACATCTTAAACATACGGCACCCCCCGGGTGCCGGCAAATGGATAGACAATACTTCCTGCGCGACGTGACGCAACACTATGATATCGA
>JAGTVD010000504.1 GCA_018224505.1 Desulfatitalea sp.
CCGGGTAGGCCCGCAAACTCACTGCGTTCAGACAGTGCGGGCCGAACAACCCTGCGCACACCCCCAAGCGTCACTAAAACCCCATTGCGGACGCAGCGCCCCACCCCCGCTACCGGGAGCACCTCCTGCTGTGGAAAAAAAAGAGCCGATCAGCTGCCAATGCATGTATCATGCGTAAATTTACATTCGATCACCCGTGAATGGGGCCTCTATCATTGATTTCATTCCCCTTTTGCGTTAAAGCTGGTCTGTTTTGCATATTGAGCATGTAAAAGTTCCAAATCCGGCGGCCAGGAGCTCGCAGTCCATGGAGACATCCCACATTCTCAAGGATAAAGTGGTATTGGTGGTCGATGATGAGCCCGATGTCCTCGACACTGTATCCGATGTGCTGGAGGTTTGTCTGGTCACCAAGGCCAGGGACTTTGAGACCGGGAGGCAATATTTGATGAGCTACACCTATGATATCGTGGTGCTGGATATCATGGGCGTGGATGGCTTCGAATTGCTCAAGTTGTCGGTCCGGCGTGGATTCCCCAGTGTGATGCTGACCGCCCATGCCCTGACGCCCGAAGCGCTGGAGACCTCCATCCGTTTGGGCGCGGTCAGCTTTCTGCCCAAGGAGCGAATGGGTGAATTGGATGTGTTTCTTGCCGATGTCGTCCTGGGGGGCAACAAGCCGGCGTGGGGAAAATTGTTCAGCAAACTTGGCCATCTGTTCAACCGGCGTTTCGGTCCGGACTGGAAGGAGCGCAACCAGTTCTTTAAATCGTTCGAGGCGGCCCTGCATGTGGACAAAGAGGGGTCGTCCTCCGAAGGCCGCTGAATGACGGATGAAGGTGGGATATTGAACTAAAATGATCGTTCAGTTTCGGGAGGAGAAGATGAAAAATTTGTCAGGCAAGAAAGTTGCGATGGTTTTATTGGGAGGCCTCTTGTTTTTGCTTTTGGCATTCCAGCCGGCGGTAGCGGAGTATAAAGTAGGCGCCATTTTTTCGGTCACCGGCCCGGCCTCCTTCCTGGGCGACCCGGAGAAAAAGACTGCGGAAATGGTGGTCGCGCAGGTCAACGCGGCCGGTGGCATCGATGGCAAACAGATCAAACTGATCGTTTACGATGATGAAGGCGATGCGACCAAGGCCAACCTTTTCGCTCGGCGGCTGGTTACCCAGGATCGGGTGTTGGCGGTGATCGGACCGTCCCAAAGCGGTCTGACCCTGGCCATTATTCCGTTGTTCGAACAGTACAAAACCCCACTGATTTCATGTGCCGCCAGCCACAAAATCGTGACCGACGAGAAAACGGGCAAACCCTACCATTGGGTGTTCAAAACGCCCCAGTCCGACAGCATGGCCGTGGAGGCCATTTTTGATCAAATGCAAAAGATGGAGATTACCCGCATTGCCATTATGAGCGTTACCTCCGGATATGGGGCCAGCGGGCGTGACGAGCTGCTGCGCATCGCTCCGGCGTATGGCATTGAGATTGTTGCCGATGAGAAGTACGATCCACGCGATACGGATATGACCGCTCAGCTGACCAAGATCAGAGCCCTGGCGCCCCAAGCCATCGTCAATTGGTCCATTGGTCCCACCCAGGTGATTGTACTGCGCAACTGGCGTGAGCTGGGAATGGAGAAAATCACTTTCTTCCAGAGCCATGGCTTTGGCAGCCGACAGAACATTCAGTTGGCGGCCGGGGCGGCCGAAGGCGTATACTGTCCATTGGGCGCCGGGAACATCGCCGAAGTTTTACCCGATGACCATCCCCAGAAAGCGGTCACCATGACCTATCTGAAAGAGTACACGGCCAAATTCAACGAGCCGGTCAGCGCCTTCGGCGGTTATGCCTGGGATGCCATGCACCTGGTCATCGATGCCCTGCGCGATGTGGGCGGGGACAAAGCCAAGATTCGTGACCACATTGAGAACCGCAAGAACTTTGTGGGACAGCAGGGTGTTTACAACTTTTCGCCGGAGGACCACAACGGGTTGACCAAAGAGGCCTTCCAGATGGTGGTGGTCAAGGACGGCGACTGGGCTTTGGTGCAGTAGGCGCCCGGAAACGGACACAATGGAATCATTCGCATTCAGCCACCAACTGTTGCAGTTCATGGTGACCGGACTCACCGTGGGGGCCATCTATGCCATGGTGGCCATCGGTTTCAACATCATCTACAACGTCACCGAAGTGCTCAACCTGGCCCAGGGGGAGTTTGTCATGCTGGGCGGGCTGGTGATGGTGTTCATACATGTTTCCCTCGGTCTGCCCCTGGTCATCGCCTTCGCCGCCACGGTGCT
This sequence comes from Desulfatitalea sp., assembly GCA_018224505.1. GTDB lineage: Bacteria > Desulfobacterota > Desulfobacteria > Desulfobacterales > Desulfosarcinaceae > Desulfatitalea. The sequence goes on from JAGTVD010000504.1 coordinate 2,301, forward strand.
GGTGGTCACGGTGGTGGGTGTTTTGCTGGACCGGCTGGCCATCCGTCCGGTGCGTCAACCGACGGTAATGGCCCTGATCATTGCCACTGTGGCAGCCTCCATGATCATCAAAGGCGGCGCCATGCTGATCTGGGGTAAGAACCCATACGATCTGCCCGCCTTTTCGGGTCGCGAACCCATTGTGGTGGGCGGTTTGGTGCTCCAGTCCCAATACCTCTGGGTGATCGGGTTTTTGGTCATCATTGCCATCGCCCTGGCCCTGTTTTTCAATCGCACCATCCTGGGCAAAGCCATGCGTGCTTGCGCCGACAATGGCGATGCCGCCCGGTTGGTCGGGATCAATGTTCGACAGATGGTCTTGCTGGCCTTTGGGGTATCGGCGGCCATCGGCGCTGTGGCAGGCATCACCCTGACTCCCATTGCGTTGATGGACTATGATCGCGGGGCCATGCTCGCCATCAAAGGGTTCGCCGCTGCAATTCTCGGCGGGCTGGGCAGTTTTCCAGGCGCCATCCTGGGAGGCGTGATCCTTGGATTGATCGAATCATTCGGGGCCGGATTCCTGATGTCCGGCTATAAAGACGCCTATGCGTTGATCGTGCTGCTCTTGGTGCTTTTCGTGCGTCCCAGCGGTATTCTGGGAAGCATGGCGGTGGCCCGGTTCAAAAGGTTTTAGCGATATGTTGCGGATACACAAGGGGCCCATAATCGTCGGCGCCATTTTCATTGCGCTCCTGCCATGGCTTTTCGGGCGGATGCCGGCGTTGGAGCACTATACGCCCCTGATGGTGTTTGCCGGGATCTACTGCCTGCTCACCATCGGCCTGAGCCTGCTGATGGGCTATGCCGGCCAGATCTCCCTGGGCCATGCCGCCTTTTATGGTATTGGCGCCTATGCATCGGGGGTGCTGACAATTCATTTCGGCCTTAACCCCTGGCTGTGCATGCTGGCCGGCGCCTTGGCCGCAGCCCTGGTGGCCCTGGCCATCGGGACTCCGGCGCTCAAACTCAAGGGGCACTACCTGGCCATGGCAACGCTGGCCTTCGGCATCATCGTCAATATCGTCTTTCGGGAAGAGGTGCGCTGGACAGGCGGCCCGGACGGTTTGGTGGGGATCCCCGGGCTGTCGCTGTTCGGTTTTGCCTTCGATGCCATCGTCAAGTATTACTATCTGGTGTGGACGGTTGTGGCCGTGGCTTTTCTCTTTACCGCCAACCTGATTCAATCGCCCGTGGGCCGTGCCTTGCGAGCGATTCATACCAGTGAGGCGGCCGCCGGTGCCATGGGTATTCCCATCGCCCGTTACAAAGTGGTCGTATTTGTATTCGCAGCGGTGCTGGCCGCACTGGCCGGCAGTCTTTACGCCCACTTCATGAACTTCATCAATCCCGGTACCTTCGACCTGTTTTTTTCCATCCAACTGATCATCATGATAACACTGGGTGGCATGCACAGCCTTTGGGGCGCCATGATCGGCGCTATTTTAATCGCATTGCTGAGTTTTGAGTGGCTGCACCATTTCGGAGAGTGGGAAATTGTCGTTTACGGTCTGGTGTTGCTGATAGTGACCATCTTTTTTCCCCAAGGTTTGGCCGGCCTGCCCAAGATGGTAATGGAGCGGATACGGAGATAGATTGTGGCGCAGGCGCGGGTAAACGAATTGCTTTTGGAAACAGAGGACCTGGTCATGGCCTTCGGCGGGCTGACGGCGCTGATGGACATCCATTTGCGTGTGACCAGGGGAACCATCAAAGCGGTCATCGGTCCCAATGGTGCCGGCAAAACCACACTGTTCAATATTATCACAGGGCTGTTGGCCCCCACCGAAGGTGTGGTGCGCTTCAATGGGCAGATTGTCAGTGGCCGCAAGCCTCACCAGATTGCCTCGCTGGGCATTTCCCGCACCTTTCAAACGGTGGAGTTGTTTTCCAACATGAGTGTGCTGGAAAACGTCATGGCCGGACGGCACATGCGCATCGGAACGTCTTTCTGGCGCTGCGGACTGGGCCTGCCGGGCATTCGGCGGCAGGAGAAAGCGGTGGCCGAGGAAGCCATGGTCATTCTCGAGTTCATCGGGTTGGCCGAAAAACACACACATATGGCCGCCAGTTTACCCCTGGGGGAGCAGAAAATTCTGGAGATCGGCCGGGCATTGGCTACCGATCCCCAGTTGCTTTGTCTGGACGAACCGGCCGCCGGACTCAACGAAACCGAATCCGAGACAGCCGCCCGGCTCATCGCTGCCATCAAATCCAGGGGGGTTACGGTGCTGCTGGTCGAGCATGACATGAAGGTGATCATGAACATTTCCGATGAGATCACCGTGCTCAATTACGGCGCCCAAATTGCCGATGGGACGCCGGCCGAGATCCAGAACGATCCTCGCGTGATCGAAGCATACCTGGGAGACGGGAGCGCCATTTGAGCACGGAGGGATCGACCATACTGAAAATCGAGCAGCTCAACGCGGGGTATGGCGCCATTGCCGCCATCAAGGGAATCTCCTTGCAAGTCCCCAAAGGGAAAGTGGTGTCCATCATCGGAGCCAACGGTGCGGGTAAATCCACACTGCTGAAAGCCATCTCGGGTCTCAATGCCGACGTGTCGGGGCGCATCGTGTTCAAGGATCAGGATATTCTTCGCCTGCCGGCGGACCGTATCGTAGGCCTCGGATTGTCCCATGTGGCCGAAGGACGCCAGATCTTTGCCAGCATGACCGTGGCAGACAATATTGAACTGGGCGCCTATCTGTTCCACCGGCGCCGCAAACGCCAGGTGATAGCCGATGGCAAAGAGACCGTGTACGGCATGTTTCCCATCCTGGCCAAGCGGGCGACGCAGATCGCCGGGACGCTGTCCGGCGGAGAGCAACAGATGCTTGCCATCGCCCGCGCCTTGATGGCGCGTCCCGCGCTGCTGCTGCTCGACGAGCCCTCCATGGGACTGGCCCCCTTGATTGTCCGCGATATTTTTCGTACGATAAAACAGCTCAACAGCACCGGCACCACCATCCTGCTGGTGGAGCAGAATGCGCGGGCTGCATTGCAAATCGCGGATTATGCCTACGTGCTGGAGACCGGGTGCATTGTGCTTCAAGGGCCGGCGCGCCAATTACTCGACGACCCCAAAATCAAGGCGGCCTATTTGGGGGTGGGGTGATTCAAGTCGGCACAAGGGGCTTGAAGCGATAGGCACAGGGAAATAGGATAGGGCGCAGGTTCAAAATTGCCGGAATCACCAATGGCATTCGGTGGGTATGGACGGGCGGAGTGTACCGATATGTTTTTTGGGTGAAGAAAAATCATTTTATTAAGGGGGATTACATCGTGGACGATGACATTCGTGCGAGGACTCAGGAAGTGGCGACGCTTTATTTCAAGGGCGTGACCGACGAGAAGCCTTTTGATCTGTGGCGTGCCTTCGATCCCGCGTTGGGAAAAGAGCTTTCGCTGTTTATCACCGGCCGGATGTACGGGCGGGAGAAGATCGATCATCCCACCCGGCAACTGGTCACCGTGGCGGTGCTCACCGTTCTGGGCCGCAGCGAGGAGTTGAAGCTGCACATTATCGCCGCCCTCAATGTGGGGTGCACCCCGCGACAGATCGCCGAAGTGATTTTCCAGACCTTTACTTACGCCGGCATCCCCACCGTCAACATGGCATTGAAGGTATTGCGGGGTGTGTTGAAAGAACGGGGATTGTGGCCGATTGAAGAAAAATGATCGTATTAAGTTTTAAGTTTTTAGTTTTAAGCTTAGGGTGTTGAGCTTAAAACTAAAACCCTCGAACTTAAATCTTTCGTCAAATGCCTGCCAGCTGTTTTGACGAGCAACGCTGAATCGGAGAAGATAATATGAGACCTTACTTTAAGAAGATGAGCACATTCGGACGGGCTCTGAATCCGGGCCAGATCAAGAGCGCTGTGGACAATGTGGGTCAGCTCAAGAAGGTGGAAGCCCAGGTGGATGAGGCTGTGGAGAAGGTCAAAAACGCCGGATTCCCCACCGAGAAGATTAATGCCCGGGGGCAGTTGACCGTCTTTCAACGACTTCAGTATCTGGTGGACGAGGGCACCTGGTGCCCGTTGCACACCTTGTTCAACCCGGAAGACAATGTGGAAGGCACCAGCAATGTCATCGATGGCCTCGGCAAGATTTCGGGCAAGTGGGCTGTGATCATCGGCTTCGACAACAAAGTGATGGCCGGTGCCTGGCTGCCGGGTCAGTATGAAAACATTCTGCGGGTTACTGATCTTTCCAAACGGCTCAACATTCCCCTGGTATGGCTGGTCAACTGTTCGGGTGTCAAACTGACGGACCAGGAGAAATTCTACGCCAACCGGCGCTGCGGCGGCACGCCCTTTTACAGACACGCCGAGCTCAATCAATTGGGTATTCCGATTCTGGCCGCCATCTACGGCACCAACCCGGCCGGCGGCGGGTATCAGGGTATCAGCCCCACCGTGCTCTTCGCCCACAAGGATTGCAACATCGCCGTTGGCGGCGGCGGCATCCTCAGCGGCATGTCGCCCCACGGCTCCTTCGCCGAGGCGGGGGACGAGGAGGTGATTAACGCTGCAAAGCAGTTCAAGGCCGAGCCTCCGGGCACTGTGGGCATCCACTATGACCAGACCGGCTTTTTTCGTTACAAATATGAGACCGAAACCGACGTGCTGGACGGTGTCAAAGAGTATATGCGCGATATCCCGGCTTATCACCCCCGCTTTTTCCGGGTGGCCGATCCGGTCAAACCGATGTTCGAGGCCGAGGATC
>JAGTVD010000505.1 GCA_018224505.1 Desulfatitalea sp.
CCCTGCTCGAGCACCAGGGGCGGACCTACCGGTTCATCGACACGGCCGGCATCCGGCGCAAGGCCAAGGTGGATCTGAAACTGGAGAAGTTTTCGATCATCCGGGCGCTTCAGAGCCTGGAGGCGTGCGATGTGGCCCTGATCGTTCTGGACGCCGGCCAGGGCATCACCGAACAGGACATCCGGGTGGCCGGCTATGCCCATGATCGCGGCTGCGGCGCCATCTTTGTGGCCAACAAGTGGGACCTGGTGGACGCCCAAACCTTTACGCCCCATAAATTCACCCAGCAGCTGCGCGAGGCGGCCCGGTTCCTGCCGCATGCCCCGGTGGTGACCGTGTCGGCCCTGACCGGGCAGCGGGTCATCAAACTTTTTGCCCTGATCGACAGCGTATTCGCCCAGTACACCACCCGCATCGGCACCGGCGTCATCAACCGCATCATCAACGAGGCCATCGAGCGCAACGAACCGGCCATGTACAAGGGGCGGCGACTTAAATTTTACTACACCACCCAAGTGACCGAGCGGCCGCCAACCTTCGTCATTTTTGTCAGCCGCCCCGAGGCGGTTCATTTCTCCTACGAGCGTTACCTGCTCAATCAGATCCGCGCCCAGACGGGGCTTGACCAGACCCCCCTGCGGATCTACTTCCGCCAGCGTACGGGCAAGATAGACTTCGCCAGTTGGAAGAAGAATAAAGAGAGACCGGATAGAAGGAAGTCGGAGAGAAAGAAAAAATAACTTCCGGGGTCTCGTGCTCCGGACAGGTGTTTGACCATCCCGGCGGAATATGCGATAAAAGCCCCGCGACCACTTAGTCGATACTTGCCTGCTGCCGCGCCAGACGCGGCAACGGGCAATTTGTTCACTGGTGCCGGTTTCCGATGGTTTCCGCGGAAGCCGGGCTACCATGATCCCCAAAGTGACCGAAGGAGTGACCCATGCAAAATTATACCCAAGGCAAACCCCCGGGCGGGCAGTTGCCACCGTTTCGGCCCGAGGATCTGGACTTTACCAGCATCTCGCGCCTGGCCAAGTGGATCGGTCTGGCCGTTGGCGTGCTGGTGCTGTTCACGCTGTTGAGCTGGGCCATCTCTTTTTACCGCGACTGGCTGTGGTTCGGCAACCTGGGCCACCAATCGGTGTTGTTGACGGTGATGGGGAGCCGCATCTGGCTGTTTGCCTTAGGATTTGTGCTTTTTGTGCTGGTGGCCGCGCCGAATCTGCTGGCGGTGTTCCGTACCATGCCCAGCACATTGCCGTTCGGCGGTCCCGACATGCCGGCCGCGGCATACAAGATCGCCTGCAGTCTTTTAAAGTGGTTGGGGTGGGTGGCGGTCGTGTTGGGGGCCATCTTCATGGCCACGCGTCTGGCCGCCGAGTGGGAGCTCTTCCTGCGCTTCTTCAACGCGGTGCCTTTTAACCAGACGGACCCCATCTTCAATCGGGACTTTTCGTTCTATATTTTTACCTTGCCGGCATTAGGGTTTTTACGGGCATGGCTTTTGGGCAGTTTTGTGGTGGTGGCCATCGGCGTGGTGGTGCTGACCTACTTGGCTTGCGCGCTGCGGGGTCAGCGGTTTGAACTGAACGCGAGGCTCCGCTCCCACTTGGCCTTGCTGGGCGCCTTCATTTTCGTGTTGCTGGCGGTGGGACATTGGCTGGGCCGTTACGACCTGCTCTATTCACCCACCGGCGCGGTGCAGGGCATGGGCTTTACAGACCATCATTTTACCCTGCCTGCGCGCACTTTCCTCACTTTTGTCGCGCTGGCCTGTGCGGTGATGCTGCTGTTCAACAACCGTTTCCGCAATCCCCGTGTTCTGGCCTATGGCATAGGGGGCTGGATCGGGTTGACCATCCTGGCCGGCAGCTTGATGCCGGCTGCGGTGCAGCGGCTGCATGTGGAGCCCAGCGAGTTGGCCCGCGAAGAGCGTTATCTGGCCCACAATATCGCCTTGACCCGCAGCGCCTATGGTTTGACCGACCTTGTCTCGCAGAACCATCCGGCCCAAGGCCATGTGGATGCCCGGACCGTGGCCGACAACCAGGGCACCATCCAGAATATCCGGCTGTGGGATGAGGGGCCGCTGCTGCAAAGCTACAACCAGATTCAGTTTTTCCGTCTTTATTATGATTTTATGGCGGTACACACCGATCGGTACCGCGTGGACGGCGAACTCCGGCAGGTGATGCTGGCCACCCGCGAACTCTCCGCCGAAAAACTGCCTACCGAAGCTCAGCGCTGGGTGAACCGGCACTTGCAGTTCACCCATGGCTATGGCGTGGCCATGACGCCGGTGACCGAGGTGGACAGCGGCGGACGGCCCGGCTTTCTAATCAAGGATGTGCCTCCAAAGGGCGCGATTCCCCTGGATCGTCCCGATATTTATTACGGGCTCAAGAGCCTTGATTTCCTCATCGTGCGCAGCGGTATGCAGGAGTTCAACTACCCCGGACGCGACGGGCCGGCCTACGTGAATTATGCGGGGCGCGGCGGCGTTCAGTTGAGCGGGTTTTTCCGACGGCTGATTTACGCCATCAAGTTCATGGATGTGAACATACTGATCTCCGGCGAAGTCACTTCAGAAAGTCGTATTCAATACCGCCGCACGATTCCCGAGCGGTTTGCCGCTGTGACGCCGTTTCTGCTGCGCGACCGGGAGTCGTATCCGGTGGTGGCCGACGGTCGGTTGTTCTGGATTCAGGATGCCTACACCGTCACCCGCCGCTATCCCTATTCCACATCTTTCCAACACCGCTTCAACTACATCCGCAACAGTGTCAAGGCGGTGGTGGACGCCTACCACGGCAGCATCGACTACTATGTGTCCGATCCCGACGACCCGATGATCCAAACCTACCAGTCCATCTTTCCCGACCTGTTCAAGCCCCTGGAGGAGATGCCCGAATACCTGAAGGCCCATGTGCGGTATCCGCAGGATCTGTTCACCGTCCAGACCCAGATGCTGCTGCAATACCACATGGAAGATCCCACCGTCTTCTACAACAAGGAAGACCAGTGGTCCATTCCGGTGCAGACCTCCTTCGGCCGCACCGAGGCGCTGCAACCATATTACATTGTGGCCCGCCTGCCGGGTGAGGCGAAGGAAGAGTTTCTGCTGATCCAGCCGTTCACCCCGGCCAACCGACACAACCTGGTGGGCTGGATCGCGGCCCGCAGCGACGGCGACCACTACGGCCAGAAGGTGTTGTACCGGTTTCCCTCGGGACGTCATGTGGACGGCCCCAACCAGATCGAGGCGCGCATCGACAACGATGCCGTCATCTCCGAACAATTCACCCTATGGGGTCAGGTGGGATCCGAGGTGTTCCGGGGCATTCTGCTGGTGATTCCCATCGGCGATGCCATCCTGTATGCCGAACCGGTCTTCCTGAAACCGGAAACATTGGACTTTCCGGAGCTGCGGCGCATCATTCTGGCCGACACCCAGCAGGTGGTGATGCACCAGACCCTGAACGATGCCGTAAGGGCCTTGTCCGGCGAACTGCCGGCCGTGGCGCCCCCGACTCCCGCGGAGCAGGATGCGGTGGCGGCACCTTCGGTGACGGGTGCCATTGTGAAGGGGATCGAGCAGGGGATCGAGGAGATTCGCAGAACGCTCAGCGAAGCGGCCAACCAACTGCAGGAACTGCTCAACCAGCTGCGCCGTCAGAAGGCCGACGACGCCCAATAGCCAGGGAGAGAAGGAAGCAGGCGCCGGCCACCAGGATGATGCAGGCGCCTGCCGTGAGGTTGAAGTAAACCGAGAGCGCCAGCCCACAAACGGTGAACAGGGCGTTGAGCACGCAAGCGCCGGCCATCATCCGCAAAAGGGAACCGGTGAACCGTTCGGCGATGAACGGCGCGATGGTCAGCAAGGCGATGACCAGTATCAGGCCCACTACGCGGATGGTCAGCACCACGGCCACCGCCAGCAGGATGACCAGCAAAAAGTAGAGCGGTTGAACCGGAACCCGGCGGACGCGGGCGAAGGCCTCGTCGTACGAGAGGGCCAGCAGGTCGGTGTAATAGCAGCCCACAACGACGACAATGATGATGCCCGTGACCAGCATCACCCACAGATCGGCCCGCGGCACGGCCAGTATGCTGCCGAAGAGGTAGCTCATCAAGTCCACGGGGTAGCCGGGGGATAGATCGATGAAGAGAATCCCCAGGGCCATCCCCACCGCCCAGATCGCGCCGATGACGGCATCGGCGCGGTGTTTGGCGTTCAGGCTGACGGCTGCCATGGCCAAGGCCGCAAGCAGCGCGAAACCCAGGGTGCCCAACAGGTAGGGCCAGCGCATCAGAAAGGCCAGCCCGATGCCGCCATATGCGGCGTGGGCAATCCCGCCGGCCAGGAACACCATGCGGTTGGCCACCGCCAGGGTGCCCATGACACCGCAGATCACACTCACCAGCAGACCGGCCACCAGGGCGTGGCGCATAAAATCGAATTGCAGCAGCTCTATCATGTATCTTGCCCATGGGGCTTGAGCACCCGGTGCGGCACGCCGTGGGCCACCAATTCCACCGGACATGCTTCGCCCGGGGTGTGCGGGTACATGGTCTTCATCATGTCGTGGGTCAGCTCCGGATGGTCATGGTAATGCAGGCGCCGATTGACGCAGGCCACCGATTTGACGTGGGTCGAAAGGGCCAGCATGTCATGGCTGACCAGTACGATGGTGAGGGTGGCGTTGAGCTGTTCGAGCAGACAATACATCTCCATCTGCCCCTGGGGGTCGATGCCGGCGGTGGGCTCGTCCAGAAAGAGAATCTCCGGTTGGGC
>JAGTVD010000506.1 GCA_018224505.1 Desulfatitalea sp.
CACGGGACCCCGTGCCGGCACGATCGCGGCTAAAAGCCGCTCCCACATTCAGGGCGCCTCGGAGAAAGTGAGCCCAGGCCCACCCCCCAAGCAGTCAACCCATCACCCAACCACCAACCGAACAACTACCCAACCGAACAACCGAACAACCGAATAACCGCCCCACGGCCCAACCGAACAACCCCTCAACCGCACAACCCAAAAAACCCAATCAACCCAACAAACCCTACAAACCCAATAAACCCACCGCGTGTCCATCCGGAAATGGTAGATTGCGGTTCAGATCAAGGCCGCAGCGATTTTGAAACCGCAGGCGTAGTGTGGCTACGTCGAGGATTTCAAAAGAGCGAGAACGCAGAGATGGAGCGCAAGATGCCGTTTCCGGGTGGACACTACCTCACCGGAATCCCATACCGCTGCGTGATAATTTCGTCGATCAGGGGCAGTTCCGCCGGGTCGAGGAACAGCAGCTTAGGGTGTTGGCGCAGTTCGATGCGGTGGAAGCCGTCCACCGGGGTCCGCAGGGACCGGGGCACGTCGGCGAGGTTGCGGATCGGTTGTCCGTTGATGCGCAGCACCTCCAGGTTGGAGATGGGTTCGAAACCGATGGTGTAGGAGGTCGGTATGACGCTGGAGATGATGACGATCTTTTCGCGCTGGTCGCTGTCGAGGTAGTCCTGGTTCTGCTGGTAGTAGAGCAGATGGATGGGTGCGTTGGCTTGCCAGTCGGTGCCGTACTCGCGCAGGTAGGACATGGACAGCTCCTGGAGCACCAGGCCCCCCACGATGAGATGTTCGGGCGCCTGGTCGACCATGTACGGCGGCACCAGGAACTGCTCCGGCCGCCGGTGGCCCAGCACGATTTCCAGGTCCAGGATCCCGCCGTCGCGAAACACCTGGAACGGGACCTTGTCCCCCACATGGTAGTGGGTCCGGATCAGGTGCACCAGCGAGGTTTGCCCATAGCGGGGATGTTCATAGCGGCCGGTGTTGGTCAGTTGGAAATCGCCGATGCGCAGCAGCACATCCCCGGCGCGCAGGCCGGCCTCGTCAGCCGGACCGCCCCGGATCACCTTGCGCACATAGATGCCGGTCAGCGCCTCGGGCAGGCCGATATAGCGCCGCAGCTGCGGGTCGAGGGTCGGTCCGTAGTGGAAGGCCCCCATGGGGAAACCGCGGTAGGGCGCCTCCCCGGCATCCTCCAGAAAGTGGCGGATCACCGGCGTGGCGACCACCTCCACGGCCTGGCCCGACGGGTTCTGGCGCAGCACCAGGCCCGCCAGGGCATTGCCCTTGACCACCGGCAAGGTGATGCTGTTGAAACGGTAGGGCAAGCTGGCGTCGAGGTGGTAGGTCAAAAAATGGTTGTCCTGGAAATAAGCACCCAGTTCCACCGAAGTGACCTCGCCGCTGGCCGGAATCACCACCCCGCCGGGATTGACCTGCCAGACACTCAGCAGGTCGCCCACCGCCACATCGCCGGCCAGATCCATGGGCTTGCGCCCTTCGAGCAGCAGCGGATCGAGGGGGCGCAGCAGCGCCAGGTTGGCCTCGTAATCCACCACATGCACCTCGGCCGGCGCCTTGCGCCGGGTGTCGAGGGTTTCCAGCTCGATATAGCGTTGATCGGCCACCAGCAAACCGTTGACCAATACCTGACCGCCGGCGACAATCACCCCGATGGCCGTCTGGGTGGCCGGGCGCTGCTGCTGCCAGGGCCTGTTGAAAAGATATCCCTGGCGCGTGACCGTCACGCGCAGCAACGATTCACGGGCATCGGCGGGCACCGAATCAAGGGAAGTCGCCCCCCGCAGCGTGCCGCAGGCCGTGATCCCAAGGCCAACAAGGCCAATCAACAGGATCAGGACCGTGCGCACGAGCCGGGTGCGGTGGCTGTCGAAATATTTTTTCAGATTACTTTTCATTTTGAATCGTTTCCATCCACTCCGGTGGCACGATACTGTCGAGCAGATAGGCATCCCGGGTGACGCCATACTGCTGGCGAATGCGCTGGTGGGCCGCCTGCGCCGCCCGGGCCTCGATCACCAGCGGCGGGTGGTCTCCGAGCAGGCGCAGCACGTAAAATTCGGCCGGCTGGGCAAATGCCCGGGCCAGATCTTCCAGCGTGCGCACCGGGCGGTCGTTCACCGCTTCCACAATGGCGTGCACGAAGGGTTCCAGGTAGCTGGTGGTGGGGTCGGGCAGGACCCGGCTGATCACCACCACCTCCGGGTACGTCATGTAAAGCTCTTCCATGAGAAACTGGGAGTAGTAGTATCTGAGCAGCACCGGCCTGCTCTGCAGCGCATTGTAGAAGCCGTTGGACAACGGCTGGAACAGCACCCCGCCGAAGAGCACGAAGCGCGGCCGCACGTCATACTCCCGGGCCTGCATCAGGTAGGGCCAGGGGGTGGCCAGGGCATAGGTGACCGCCATCTCGCGGCCCTGGCGCATAATGGTCAAACGCACCGTATCCCCTTTGAATTTGCGCTCCACCACCTCGTTGAGCAGCAACCGGTCGTTGTCCATGGCCACCCGGCCGTCGCTGAAGATGGGGTGATCGTCGATGGTCAGCAGCACATCCCCGGTCTCCAGGTGGCCGAAGGCGGCACCGGCGCGCAGCACCTCGCCCACCATCACGCCGTAATCCCCCGGCGCCAGTCCCAGGGCGCGGCGCTGGGTGGGATTGATCAGCGGGAAAAACTGGATGCCCAGATCCACGTAGCGGTCATAGCGGCCGTCGGATACGTCCTGTAAAAAACGTTCGACCACCGGCGTGGGGATAATATACCCCACATTCTGGGCCACCATGCCGCTGAACCCCTGAAACGCCATCCCCACCACCGCATTGTCCTGAATGACCGGCCCGCCGCTGTTGCCGGGATTGATGGCGGCATCGATCTGGGCCACCAGGTGGGCATCCACCCCCGAATGGGCATAGACCCGGTAATCGATGCGCGACACGACGCCGCGGGTCACCGACAACCGGTCCCCGCCGATGGGGTAGCCGAGCACGGAAACCGTCGAGTCCAGCACCGGCACGGGCCCGAGGGTCAAGGCACTGGTGCCCTCGAAAAAGGTTTCATCCAGCACCGCCAGCATGGCCAGATCACAATCGTGGGCCGCAAACAGCACCCGCGCTTCATAGCGCCGCGCATCGCCCTCTTTCTCGATGGTGATGAAACGCGCATTGCCCACCACATGGGCATTGGTCAAAATCCGATGTCCGGCGATGATGAACCCCGAACCCCACCCCTCCTCGGTGCGCCCCGGCGCCCACGGCACCAGGTAGTCCGGCGTCTGGGAGACGGCATAAATGCGCACCACGCTGCGCCGCTGGGCATCGATGCCCCCCTCGGCGCCCACGGCGCCCGCTGCCGGCGCAACGGTCGCCGCCAGTATCACCACCAGGGCGACCACCCGGCCGAACCACCCGGGCAAGCCCCTGTTTCCCGGCACGGCGCCGCCCATTTCAAAATGCTGCTTTTTCCATCCTTGCATTGACCCTGGCCCCCTGTTCGATGTATGCATGCAGAACATGCACAACACTTTAGGGCAATTCCGGTTGGATCGCAACAGTTTCACCACCGAAGACAAACCCCCAACAATGGAAGGACGTCATGGACACCCTGCTCCTTTCCAGAATCCAGTTTGGATTGACCACCAGTTTTCACATCATCTTTCCCACCCTGACCATCGGGCTGGCCATCTTTCTCGTGGCGGTCGAGGCCCTGTGGCTGCGCACCCGGGACGAGTTGTACTACCGCATGTACCGCTTCTGGGTGAAAATCTTCGCCATTCACTTCACCGTGGGCGTGGTGACCGGCATCGCCCTGGCCTTCGAATTCGGCACCAACTTCGCCGTCTTTTCCCAAAAGGTGGGCAACATCCTCGCCCCCATGCTCGCCTTCGAAGGCATGACCGCCTTTTTCCTCGAAGCCGGCTTCCTGGGCATCATGCTTTTCGGCTGGCACCGCGTGCCCCCGGCCCTGCACTTTCTTTCCACCTGCCTGGTGGGCCTGGGCGCCTCCCTTTCCGCCTTCTGGATCATGGCGGCCAATGCCTGGATGCAGACCCCGGCGGGCTTCGAGATCGTGGACGGCACCTACATGCTCACCAGCTGGTGGGAGGCGATCTTCAACCCCGCCTTTCCCACCCACCTGGCCCACATGCTGCTGGCCAGCTATGCCACCGCCGCCTTCGTCGTGGCCGGCATCAGCGCCTACTACCTGCTCAAGGGCCGCGAGACCGCCTTTTACCGGCGCTCCCTGGGATTGGCGCTGATCATCGCCGCCGTGGCAGCTCCGCTGCAAGTGATCGTGGGCGATTTCAAGGGGGTTTCGGTGGCCGACCACCAACCGGTCAAACTGGCGGCCATGGAGGCCCATTGGGAAACCAATGTGGACCGCGGCGCGCCATTTATCCTCTTTGCCATCCCCGACAGCGCCAACGAACGCAACCGCTTCGAAATCCAAGTCCCCAACCTGCTCAGCCTGCTGATCACCCGCACCCTGGACGGCCGGATTCCGGGGTTGAAGGAGTTCCCCGCCGACGAACGGCCCAACGTTCTGGTCACCTTCTGGACGTTTCGCATCATGGTGGGCATCGGGTTCATCTTTCTGGGCGTCATGCTCTGGGCCGGCCTCTTGTGGTGGCGCCGCAAGCTGTTCGACACCCCCCTGTTTCTCAAAGCCCTGGTGGTGATCCAGCCCCTGGGCTTCGTGGCCACCATCTTCGGATGGCTGACCGCCGAAATCGGCCGCCAGCCGTGGCTGGTGTACGGACTGATGCGCACCAGCGAGGGGGTGAGCCCCATCGCCGCCGGCAACGTGGTGTGGTCCCTGGCGCTGTTCTGCCTCTTTTTCGGCATCATCGGCGTATCCTACTTTTACTACACCATCCGCACCTTGGAAAACGGGCCCGATTACGACAGCCCCATCCCCCCCATCCAGCGCATGGCGGGCGTTCAGGCGCTCCAAAAGTAGCAGCGAAGGAGGATTGCAATCATGTTTTTAATCAACCTGTGGGCCTGCCTGGTCGGCGTGGTGATCATTCTCTATGTGATTCTGGACGGTTTCAGCCTGGGCGTGGGAATCCTCTTTCCCTCGGCCCAGAGCGAAGAGCAGCGTGACGTGATGATGGGCAGCATCGCACCGGTGTGGGATGTGAACCAGACCTGGATCGTCTTCGGCGCCGCCGGCTTGTTCGCCACCTTCCCCACCACCTACACGGTGATGTTCAGCGCGCTTTACATTCCGCTGTTCACCTTTCTGTTCGGGCTGGTCTTCCGGGGCGTGGCCTTCGAGTTCCGGACCAATTCAACCCACAAGACCGCCTGGAGCCGCGCCTTTTTCGGCGGCAGCCTCGTGGCCGCCTTCGGCCAGGGACTCACCCTGGGCGCCTATATCTCCGGCATCCGGGTGCACAACGGCGTGTTCGCCGGCGGCGCCTTCGACTGGCTGACCCCCTTCAACCTCCTGGTGGGCCTGGCCCTGGTCGCCGGATACGCCCTGCTGGGGGCCAGCTACCTGATCATCAAAACCAGCGGGGAGGTCCAGCAAAGAGCCTACCGCCAGGCATGGGCCGCCGCCTGGGCCGTGGCCGCCTTCATGCTGATCGTCAGCATCTGGACGCCGTTCCAGGCACCGGACATCATGACCCGCTGGTGGACGGCGCCGCGCATCTATTTTGTGTGGCTGTTCCCCGTCGTGGGACTGGTGGGATTTATTTTGCTGCTCCGGGGCATCCAGCGCCAGGCCGAAACCATCCCGTTCCGCTTCACCCTGTTGCTGTTTCTCTCCGCCTACCTGGGATTGCAATCCGGGGTCTACCCCTATGCCATCCTGCCGGACATCACCATCTTCGAAGCCGCCGCCCAACCCGAAACCCAGATGATCACCCTGATCGGGGCGCTGATCACCCTGCCCTTCATCCTGGGCTACACCTTTTACTGCTACTGGGTTTTCCGCGGCAAAGTCACCGACGACGTGATGTACCACTGATACCCCAAGGAGTTCGAATGCGTGATTTTGATGCCATCGTGGTCGGCAGCGGCGCCGGCGGCCTCACCGCGGCCCTGCGCCTGACCCAACTGGGGGCCTCGGTGCTGCTGCTGGAAGCCATGCCGTCGTTCGGCGGCTACATGAACCCGTTCAAACGCAAGGGCTACACCTTCGACACCGGCGTGCACTACCTGGGCAAGCTGGGGCCCGGGGGCACGTTCCGGATGATGCTGCAACTGCTGGAACTGGACAAGGCCGTCTCCTTCGTCGAGATCGACCCCGATGGATTCGACCGCTACCATTTTCCCGATTTCGAACTCCGGATCTGCAAAAACCGCTCCGCGTACCAGCAGCGGCTGGAAGCCATGTTCCCCGGAGAGCAAAAAGCGATCCGCCACTACTTCGATGTGATCGAACGCCTGCTCAACGCCTTCTCCGACCCCCACGGGCCGCCCAAAACCTGGCTGGACAGGATTCGCTACATCCTGCGCCATCGCGTCCTGATGAAGTACCACAGCGCCACCTACCAGAAAATGCTCGACGGCATCACCCGCAATCCACAGTTGACGGCAGCGCTCTCCGCCCACTGCGGCAATTGCGGCCTGCCGCCCAACCGGGCCTCGGCCATCGTCAGCCTGATGCTGCTCGATCACTACATGGACGGCGCCTTCTACCCCAAAGGCGGCAGCGGCGCCCTGCGCGACGCCTTCGTCGCCGGGCTGCAGCGCAATGAAGCGACACTGAAGAACCACGCGCCGGTCACGCACATCGCCCGGGACCCGCGGGGGTTCACCGTCACCACCGCTCAAGGCGACACCTACACCGCCCGGACCGTCATCAGCAACGCGGACCCGCTGATCACCTTGCGCCGGCTCGTCGACCCGGCCATCATCCCCCGGGCGACGAAAAAGAAAATCGCCCGCATGACGCCTTCCCAAGGCGCCTTCTACGCCTTTGTGGGCACCTCCCTGGACCTGGCCGCCGCCGGCATGACCGACGCCAACATCATCCATTTCGCCCACACGGATGTGAACCGCAACTTCGACGCCATTGCCGGGCGGGCGGCCTCGGAACCCTTTCCCTACTTCTTCATGACCTCGCCGTCCCTGAAGGACCCGGAATCCAGCCACGCCCCCGCCGGCTGCCACTGCCTGGAAATCATCAGCG
The DNA here is from genome assembly GCA_018224505.1 of Desulfatitalea sp. GTDB lineage: Bacteria > Desulfobacterota > Desulfobacteria > Desulfobacterales > Desulfosarcinaceae > Desulfatitalea. The sequence goes on from JAGTVD010000506.1 coordinate 7,170, forward strand.
GCCTGGGCGAAAAAGACCTCTTCAAACCATGGGCCCATCTGCCCAGCCGCAAACGGGGCCCTGAATATGAGCGGCTCAAGCAGCAGATCGGACAGCAACTGATCCACTCCGCCGAACGCTACCTGCCCGACCTGAGCCGGCACATCGAATTCGTCGAATTTGCCACGCCCCTGACCAACGCCTACTGGGTCAACGCCTTCGAAGGCGCCAACTTCGGCCCCGACCAGACCCCGAAACAATTCGGCCCGGGCCGCTTCCTGGATTGCAAATCCGGCATCGACGGACTCTTCCTCGTCGGCGCCGGCACCATCAGCAGCGGCGTCCTGGGCTGCATGGCCTCGGGCGTCTGGGCCGCCCAGCAAGCCAGGGACTATTTAAAAGTAAAAAATCCGTAGAGTGCGGCTCAGATCAAGCCCGCGGCAATTTTGAAACCACACGTGTCGGCCCACCGGGCCGACCCACCTAAACCCCTCAGGCGCCGCCGTGGTAGCCCACACTCACCTGTCCGCCTTCCACAATCACCGGCACC